>JAHEKK010000553.1 GCA_024638395.1 Gemmatimonadota bacterium
CGCCTGGTTGCCGTTCAGGGGGTGCAGCTTCGGACCGGCGCGGGATCGGGAAACGCCTCCTATCCCAATCTGCGGGACCTGTCGGCACGGACCCGGACCTTCGATGGGGTGGTGGGGGCGAGCTGGTGGAGGACCGCCTTCACGGAGGAAGGGCGTGCGGAGGTGGTGTGGGGGCTCACCGTGTCGTGGGACTACTTCCGTGTCCTCGATATCGATCCGGTGGCGGGCAGGTTCTTCGTAGAGGAGGAGGAAGGAGAGGGGCGTCCTCCGGTCGTCGTCCTGGGCCACGATCTTTGGCAGACGCGCTTCGGAGGTGACCCCGGTGTCGTCGGTACCACGGCGCTCTTGACCGGACGCGCCTATCAGGTCGTCGGGGTGACCCCTCCAGGATTCAGGGATCCCATGGGGGAGTCGTCGGGTGTGGATGTCGGGGTGTGGCGAACCCCCGGCTTCAATGCGCCCGAGGGATTCAGGACGGGCCGCTCCTGGGTTGGCTTCGGACGGCTCGACCGCGGCACCACCCTGGATCGTGCGGCGAGCGAACTGACCACGCTTGGCGAGGATCTGGCGGCCGAATGGCCGGAGGAGAACACGGACCGTGGCTTCCGTCCGGTCCCGATCCGGGTGTGGTTGACAGGCCCGGTCCGGACCACGGTCATGACATTGGCCGGGAGCGTATTGGTCATCCTCCTGGTGGCCTGTGCCAACATCGCCAACCTTCTTCTCGCCCGGGCCCTGCAGAAGCAGCGGGAGTTGGCGGTCCGCGTGGCCCTGGGTGCGTCGGGAGGGCGCCTCCTGAGGGCGAGCCTGGTGGAGGCACTGGTGCTCTCCGCCGCAGGTGGCATCGTGGGCGTGGCGCTGGCGTTCGTGGGGCTGGACGCCGTCGTCTCCCTGGCCGGGGGCTGGATCCCGCAGCTCGAAGACGCGTCGGTCGATGGGCGGATGCTGGCGTTCGCCGCCCTGGCTGCCGCGGCGACCGGCCTGACCTTCGGGACCATCCCCGGCCTGAGGGCCAGGGCCGCAGCGACGGCCGGGTGGGCCCGGGGAGCCGGCGACGGACGGGGTGAGTCGCGCCTCCGGCGTGGCTTGGTCGTCCTTGAGGTGGCTTCGGCCGTGGTCCTGCTCTTCGGTGCCGGTCTCTTCGTCCGAACCTTCATGGCCCTCCAGCAGGAGGATCTGGGCGTCGATACCGAGGGCCTGGTCAGCATGGAAATGAGCGACGCCGGCTGGGTCGACCTGAATGAGGAGGCGGGTTCCGCCCGGTGGGATGAAATCCTGGCGGCCGTACGAGGCGTGCCCGGGGTATCGGCCGCGGGCGCCATCGACATCGTGCCCCTGGAAGACAGCTATTCCTGCGACGGCACTAGCCGCCTCGACCTCCCGCCGCCCGGGCCCGGCGAGGGAACGTGCACGGAGGTGCGGTCGTTCCTGCCCGGAGCGTTCGAGGCGGTGGGCATCGGCCTGGTGGACGGACGAAGCCCCGACAGCCGGGACCGGACACTGGGCGAGCGATCGGTCTGGATCAGCGAAGAGGCCGTGCGGAGGCTCTGGCCTTCGGGGGAACCGCGGCCCCTGGGGTCGCGGCTCCAGATCCACTCGGAGGCGTTCGTGGTTGCCGGCATCGTGACCGACGTCAGGCACTTCGGCCCCGCTCGGCCGGTGCAACCCATGGCCTATCTGCCGGCGCACCAGGAGCCATGGAATGGCGTATCACGGGGACTCGCCCTGGTGGCCAGAATCGATGGGTCAGGGGACGACGCCCTCCTACGGATACGGAGCGCGGTTGCGGCGGCTGCCCCTGGCGTACCGGTCGGCAACGTCCGATCCGGGGCGCAGTTGGCTGCCGGTCAGGTCGTGGCGCCGCGCTTCCGCCTGGCCCTGGCGCTGGGGTTCGCCACGGCTGCCCTTGTGATCGCGTTGGTGGGCCTTGGTGGACTGACCAGCTTTTCCGTCAGTCGCCGGCGCCGGGAAATCGGAGTCCGCAAAGCTCTGGGTGCCCGGTCCCAAGAGATCCGCCGGATGGTCCTGCTGGAGAGCTTCGGGCTCCTGGGCATGGGCCTCCTGCTGGGAGTCGCGGCGGCCCTCCCCCTCGGATTCGCCCTCAGCCGGTTTCTCCACGAGGTTCGCCCCTGGGATCCGGTCACGCTGGCCATCGTAGGACTCTTCATGGCGGTTGCCGTGGCTGCCTCCTGCTATCCGTCGGCCCTCCGCGCCGCCCGGGAAGATCCGGCGAATGCTCTCAGGACGGGCGAAAGCGCCGCTTGACGGGCTGACCCTCTCGGCAGAAGAGTGGACGGGAATGCTCGGCGCCCCCCGACCCCGAGGTGCCCCCAATGCCACGGTCAGTGAGTTGGGCTGGCAGGACAACGTACCAGGTTTACTGAGCCAAGCGAGTCTGCTCGTACTTGCGTCTCAAGTTGGGGGAGTCCCTTATTCCGTATTGGAAGCCAATGCCCACGCTCGACTTCCGGTTTTGGCCACGGCCGCAGGCGGAGTACCAGACCTGCTTGAAGACGATCCGGACAGGCCAGTCACTCCGGGCGGCAGGTCGGGGGCATGCGAGAACGTCTGGATGCCTGTCTGGCTAACCCCGCGGTTGGACAAAGAAGTCCCGTATGATCAGAAAACTGATCCAGAGCCAGATCTGGCTGAGTCTGAAGTTCGACTATCTCTTGCCAGAACGCTTCCGGATTGACGGCAATTCGGACTTCCGGCGCAAGGTCCTGCCCGGCTTGATTGGGGACGGAATGACCATCTGGGATCTCGGCGTAGGCAGCCGTCCATTCGTAAGCCCAGAGGAGAAGGCTCGACGCAATCTGCGCGTGGTTGGCCTTGACGTATCTCAGGCAGAGCTGGATGCGGCCCCGCAAGGCGCGTATGACGAAGCGATTTGTGCAGACTTGACTCAGTTCAACGGGCGCGGTGACGCCGATCTGGTGATTTGCCAGTCCGTCCTGGAACATGTCCGGGACACGAACAAAGCACTGGCTGCGCTTTCCAGCGTCCTGAAGCCTGAAGGGAAAGCCGCCATATTTCTGCCTTCGCGCAATGCCGTTTTTGCACGCCTGAACGTGTTTCTGCCCGAAAGCTGGAAACGAAGACTGCTTTTTGCATTTTTTCCCGACAAGGCAAAAGGGCATGATGGCTTTCCTGCTTTCTATGACCGTTGCACCCCGCGTGAC
>JAHEKK010000554.1 GCA_024638395.1 Gemmatimonadota bacterium
CACGGTCCAGTACCGGTTTCTGGCCAACGCCCAGGGCCGGCACACCATTGGTCCCGTGTTGGTCACCGTCGGGGGTCAGCAGTTCCGCACCGAACCCGTGATCCTGACGATACTCGACGCCCCTCCCCACGGGACCCCGGAGGGCGCGGCCGAGTCCTTTGTCGAGCCCGGAGACGTGTTCGTCGAAGTGGACCTGGACAAGCGGCGCGTGGTCGAGAACGAGCCGATCGTGGTCGAGTACCGGATCTTCACTCGAGTGAACGTCGAGTCGTATACCATCTCGGGGTTGCCGTCGGCTCCAGGCTTCTGGACCCAGGAGCTCGAGCAGTCGGACAGCCCCGAGGTCGAGCAGGTTGTCCGCGACGGGCAGCAGTACGCCTCCGCAGTAGTCCGGCGGGTGGCCCTGTTCCCCACCAGCCCGGGGAACAAGGTGCTGGACCCGCTCACACTGGAGGCCCGGGTGCGGATCCGTCGGACCCGAGACCTCTTCGACGATGTCCTCGACCCCTTCAGCCGACTGGATCGCGGGGGTCTTTTCGGGTCGCTGGTCCCTGTGTCGGTGGCTACGACTCCGGTGACGATCGAGGTCACGGAGCCCCCAGCGTCCGGCCGCCCACGTGCGTTTGACGGCCACGTGGGACCCCTGGAAGTCTCGACCCGGGTCGACAGGTCTGAGGTCGGGGCCAACGAAGCCGTCACGTTCACGGTAGCCTACTCCGGCTCCGGGAATCTGCGGGCGATCCCGCCGCCACTGGATTTCCCGCCGGAGCTCGAGGTGTTCCCCCCCGAGGCCCGCGTCGAGGTAGGCGAGGGCGAGGCGAGTATTCGCGGGACCCGGGCCTTCGACTACGTGATCATTCCCAGGGTCCCGGGGGTGATCGAGCTGCCCGGAGTGGAGACGGCCTCCTACGATCCCCGGCGAGGGACCTACGGCACGTCGACCGCCACACCCATCACCCTGACGGTGACTGGAGCAGGAACGGGGCCGTCGGTGGGTGGCCGTCTACCGTCCAGTGTGGATGCCATCCGCGAAGAGATTCGGTTCATCCACATCGGCACGCCCGCCTTTCTCCGGGTGGGGCGGTCTTTCGTCGAGGGTCCCCTTTTCTGGACGATCCTGCTGTTGCCCATGATGGCCGCCCTCGTCGCCCTCGGGCTACGTGGCCATCTGGAACGCCTCGAGGGAGACGTGGCTTATGCCCGGAACCGGCGTGCTTCCAAAGCCGCGAGGAAGCGACTCGCCGGGGCTCGAGCCCTTTCAGACTCGGATGCGCGGTCCTTCTATGCGGAGGTGTCGAAGGCCCTCACGGGCTTCATTGCGGACAAGCTCAACCTGTCGGAAGCGGGTCTGGTGCGGGAGCAGTTGAGGGAAATCCAGCAGCGACGAGGCCTTTCGGAAGACGTGCTGGACCAGGTCTACTCTCTGCTTGACGAGTGTGACCGCCAACGATTCGCCCCCGTCGGGGGCCGGCCGTCGGATCCGAAGGAGGTGCTCGCGCGGGCCCGCCGGTTGATGGCCGAACTGGACCGGGGGCTGTGATGAGGACGGTGACCCTTGCCGTTGGGTTCCTCATCGCGGTGGCCGGCGCTCCCGGCTCCTCGTCCGGCCAGGAGGCCCTTTTCCAGGAGGGCAACGCCCTTTATCAGCAGGGGGATTTCGCAGCGGCCGCGGCGGCCTACGAGGGAGTCATCCAGGCCGGATGGGAGTCCTCCGAGCTCTACTACAACCTCGCGAACGCCCACTTCCGCCTCGACGACCTTCCCAGGTCGGTACTCTACTACGAAAAGGCCCTCCGTTTGGACCGGGGGAACGACGACGCGGCGGCGAACCTCGCGTTGGTCCGGCAGAGGCTTCCGGACCGCATTGAGCCTCTCCCGAGATTCTGGTTGTTGATGTTCGCGGATCGTTGGATCAATCTGCTGCCGCAGCACCTGCTGATTGTTCTCAGTGCCGGGGTCTGGGTGTTGGGAGGCGTCGTCGTCTCGTCGCTGATCCTGCGCCGTCCGAGGGGGTGGGGCCGGGGCATGCGGCGGCTTGGCCTCGTATGTCTCGCCCTGACCGTCGTATTGGGCGGGACGCTGTTTCTCCGGACGACCCGGTTCGGTGCCCCGGTGGAGGCGGTGGTGATGGCCTCGGAGGTCAGTGCACTGAGTGCCCCCTCGTCCGAAGGGGGGCTGGTTCTGTTCTCCCTCCACGGCGGCACCAAGGTGCGCATCGATCAGCGTTCAGGCGACTGGGTGGAAGTCGTTCTGGAAGACGGCAAGGTCGGCTGGCTCCGGTCCGAGGTGCTGGCGACCATCTAGTTCCCCAGGTGTAGAGCCCCGGAAGGTCGTTCACTGAAGCCCGGCCAGCTGGCTGGAGTCCTGGCTGAAGACTTCCGGTGGATGCGGAGCGCCGTTCAGGGTCTGCGGGGTCCGGCAGACCGGTCGATTGACCCCTCGTGACCTGCGGGGAGCGCGGTGGGTCGATCGAACATGCTATGGCGGTTCAATTGACCTTTCGCCGACATCCAACCCCAGCCCACGCCATCTTGACCTGCTCTGCTGAGGTCGATCGTCCATAGGTTGGCACCGCGAGCCACGCGAAGACGATTCAGCCGGTCACCGACGTCCTTGGGCATTACACCTGGGCCGTTACAGACGCGCAGGGTTCAAGCGCCGGGGCGACTCTGCCGATGTCAAGGGTGTCGCGCCCCAATCAGAGGGGGGCGTCTTCCCGATGGGAGCCCGAGGGCACCGATGGCTAAGCTGGACAGCTTCTTGAAGGCGATGGTCGATCAGAGTGGGTCCGACCTGCACGTCGTCTCCGGAAATCCACCGATCATGCGGATCCATGGCGACCTCGTGCGCGTGAAGGCGCCGGATCTTCAGGCGCAGGCCCTTTCCGCCGTGCTCCAGGAAATCACCCCCGAGCACATCTGGCGACAGTTCTCGGAGACACAGGACGCGGATTTCGCCTATGAGGTCGAAGGCGTCGCCCGCTTTCGCGTGAATCTCTTCATGCAGCGCAATGGGCCGGCCGCCGTGCTGCGTGTCATTCCGGCCGATATCATGACCTGCGAGGACCTGGGACTCCCCGACGTCGTCCGCGGCCTCGCACAGCACCACAAGGGCCTGGTCCTGGTGACCGGCCCCACCGGATCGGGCAAATCCACGACCCTGGCTGCGATCGT
>JAHEKK010000555.1 GCA_024638395.1 Gemmatimonadota bacterium
CGTCGTCATCGAGGACCACTACGGCATGCCCATGGATATCGAGTGGGCCAAAGACGGCTACAGCGGCGACCTCTTCATCGTCCAGGCACGGCCCGAGACCGTTCACTCCCAACGGCGGGGCCAGAACGTCCTCGAGACGTACAAGATGGACCCCGGCCTGGTGGAGGACCTCAAGAAGAACCGGCTGCTGGTCACCGGCCATGCGGTGGGGACCCGAATCGGCTCGGGCAAGGTCCGGATGTATGACGACTACGAGGACGTCATCGTTCGGAAGCGGGCGCTCCGCGTCATGCTGAAGCAGGGGAAACGTCTGGAGGACATCCCCGCCGATGAGCGGGTGTTCGACCCGGGTGACGTGCTGGTGACGGAGATGACGACCCCCGACTGGGAGCCCTTGATGAAAGAGGCCTCCCTGATCATCACCGAAAAGGGCGGGAGAACCTCTCACGCGGCCATCGTGGCCCGGGAATTCGGGATTCCGGCCATCGTCGGCGCCGAGGACGCCACCAAGGTTCTAGACCCACTGGCCGAAGTCACCGGCACGTGTGCCGAGGGGGACACCGGATACGTCTTCGCCGGGGAGCACCCGTTCCACGTGGACCGCGTCGAGATCGATACGTCGGAGAAGCTGTCCACCAAGATCAAGCTCAACGTCGGCTTCCCCGACAAGGCCCTGTCCGACGCCATGCTGCCCAGCGATGGCGTGGGCCTGGCCCGGTTGGAGTTCATTCTCACGGCCCAGGTAGGGATCCATCCGCTCGCCCTCTACTATTACGACCTTCTCAAGGACTACACGGCGTCGAGCGAGTTGGCTCCGGAGCTCGAGCCCTATCGGGACCGGATCGAGGCAGAAGGCATCGAGGAAATGAAGTACATCCTCGGCGCGGTGGAGCGGCGGACGCCCAACTACGCCGACAAGCGGGAGTTCTTCGTCGATCAGCTCAAGCACGGTGTCGGTCTCATCTGCGCCGCCTTTTATCCACGCCCCGTGTTGGTCAGGTTGTCGGACCTGAAGTCCAACGAGTACAGGGATCTCCTGGGCGGACGCCTGTTCGAACCGGCCGAGGAAAACCCGATGATCGCCTGGCGGGGAGCGTCACGGTACACCGATCCGGCATTCCTTCCTGCCTTCGAGATGGAAGGCGAAGCGCTCCAGTTCGTCCGCCAACAAATGGGGCTGGACAACCTCCAGCTCATGGTGCCGTTCTGCCGAAGCCCGGAGGAGGGAAAGGCGGTGATACAGGGCCTCGACCAGACGGGTCTGTCCCCCGCCGCCGGCGTGCCCCTGTTCCTGATGGTAGAGCTGCCCTCGAACGTCATCGAAGCCGATCGGTTCATCGACGAGATGGATCTGACCGGCGGCTCCATCGGCTCCAACGACCTGGTACAGACCGTATACGCCGTATCCCGGGACGACCTGGAGCACTACGCGCATGCCGTGGACGCCAGATCCCCGGCCGTGAAGGCGATGATCAGGTCCTCCGTGGCCGCGTTCCGTAACCGGGGATTGGAGATCGGGATCTGTGGGCAGGCGCCCTCGGACCACCCGGAGGAGGTGCCCCCCTTCCTCGTGGAGTGTGGAATCTCCTCCATCTCGGTGACTCCCGATACCGTCGTTCGCGTGCGCCTCGCCGTGGCCGAGGCCGAGCAAAGGGTGCGGGAAGCGTTGCCGGACGGAGTGGAAGAGGCCGCCACCGCCCTTCGGTAGGCCGAGGGACCGACAATCCCACGTCTTGGAAGCCGGGGGACGTCTCCGCCGACGTCCGTCGACGGCATACCCTAAGCCCTTCGGCAACCCGCCTCGCCCATGGGGCACCCCATGGGCCCTAGGCGCCCGGCGGATGGCTCGAACCCTTCGCCCTGAAGACCTCAGCTTCCAAAGAGCCGAGCCTCCACGAGGTCTGCCAGCTGGGCGGCGAGGTCCTGGGCGTCGGCATCGAGGGTGGGTACGGGGCTCATGGCGTCCGGTTCGTCCGTCACACGGACGAAGACCCCCGCCTCGACCGTCCTGTCCGGATCGATGGCCGGCTCGGGCTGGGCCCGCCTCCGCCAGACCTCGACCTTGGGAACGCGACTGGTCCTGAATCCCTCCGCAATGATCAGTTCCGCGCCGGCCAGGTGCGAACAGCCCAGGACCTCCAGGTCCGGCTCCCCGGCGTCCCCCCAGGATCCCTGGAGAGCGAATCCCTCCGGACCCGCGAGGAGGACTCTCTCAGCCCGGCCCTCATGGCGATGGCGCCAGGAATCCGTACCCTCCGCGTCCAGGCGGAAGTGGTGCCCGTGCTTCGCCGACATGACCCTTCGGCCCCTCCGCTCCAACTCTGCGATCAAAGCTACGGCCACGGTGGTCTTGCCCGACTTCTTGTTCCCCACCACCGCGACGGTGGGCGGCGGGAGGTCGGAGGGACGATTGACACTCCTGAACGCGTCACTCCAATCGGCGCGGCTCGGGAGAATGCGCGGGCCCATGGCGGACAGCGCCCCGCCCAGCTCCAGCGCCCCTTCATCCAGCCGCCGACTCACTTCTTCGAGAGCGGAAGTCGGGACCGCGGAACACAGGGGCTCGAACCCCCATCGCCCGTCTGCCTCGACGGAGACGACCCCCTCCGCGTCCCATTCCTCCAGGATCGCCGTAACGGGGCCCTGCCCCACCCAGGGCATGTCGCAGCCCAGAATCAGAGCCCCGGCCGACGACGTCTCCTGGGCCCACAAGAGCGCCGTCTCCAGGCCTCCCATGGGGCCCTGCCCTTGTCGGACATCGGAACGCGTTTCGACGGGAAGAGCCCGGGCCACGGCGGGATCGTTGGCCAGAGCCACCACCCCCCGACCGCAGGGCCGGAGCGCATCGACGCCGAAGGCCCACAGGGGGCGGCCGTGGAGTCTCGCCAGGGCCTTGGGCGCCCCGAAGCGACGGCTTCCGCCCCCGGCGAAGAGAACGCCCAACAGGCTCACTCCGTCTCCTCGAGCCCCGTGATGCGCCAGCCGCCTCCGTACACGTTGAAGCCCCCGTCGGAAGTGAATCCCGTAAGTGTGACGTTGAAACGCTTGGCCAGGGACACCGCCAGGCTCGAGGGCGCGCCCACGGCAACCACCATGGGAATACCCGCTACCGCCGCCTTCTGGAGAATCTCGAAGGAGGTCCGACCGGAAACGACCAGCACGCGCTGGGACA
>JAHEKK010000556.1 GCA_024638395.1 Gemmatimonadota bacterium
GGACTACGCTTACGAGACCCGCCACAAGTTTCCCGACAAGAGGGTCTTCCTCGTCGGGGAGATCATCCACAATCCCCACGTGAACCATCGCCTCCAGGAGATGGGCATCGAGTTCCTCTATCCCGAGGACGGGGCCTTCTCTTTCGAGGGCGTGACGCCCGATGACGTGGTGATCCTTCCGGCCTTCGGCGTCACGAGGGGTGACCTGGAGACCTTGAAGGGGATCGGGTGCATCCTCGTCGACACGACGTGCGGTTCCGTGCTGCTGGTGTGGAAGCGGGTCGAGAGCTACGCCAAAGACGGTTTCACGGCCGTGATCCACGGCAAGTACGCTCATGAGGAGTCCCGAGCCACCGCCAGCCAGGTAGAGCTCCACGAGGGCGGTGAGTACCTGATCGTTCGGGACATGTCGGAGGCAGAGCTCGTTTGCTCCTACATCACCGGAGCGCCCGACCGCCTGAGCAGGGAGGCCTTCCTGGCCCACTTCGCCGGGAAGACATCGGAGGGCTTCGACCCTGACGAGTCCCTGAAGCGGATTGGCGTGGCCAACCAGACCACCATGCTGGCCAGCGAGTCACTGGCCATCGGCGCCCGGATCCGGGAGGCCATGATACAGGCCGTTGGGGAGGAGGCCGCGGAGAAGGACTTTCGGTCCTTCGGCACGATCTGCTCCGCGACGCAGGAGCGTCAGGACGCCGTGGAGGAGATGATGGAGGAGCCGCCCGAAGTCATGGTGGTCATCGGGGGCTACAACTCGTCCAACACCAATCACCTCGCCCACCTGTGCCGTGAGTACACCACGACGTATCACGTGGAAGATGCGGCGTGCATCGACATCGACACGGGAACGGTGAGACACAAGCCCGTTCTGGACGCCAACGCCCCCGAGGTATGTGCAGACGACTGGTTGCCTGCGGGTCCGTTCCAACTGGGCATCACGGCGGGCGCATCGACGCCCAACAACAAGATCGGCGAGGCCGTTCTGAGGATCCTGGAGATCCGGGGCATCGATCCCGGTCTCGACCTGCCGGGCTGAGAGGCTTTTCTAGACTCTAGACGTGCAGTGGCCGCCCCAGCGAGGCCAGAGCCCCTTCCGCCACGGCCTCCGACAGGGTGGGGTGGGGGTGCATGGCCCGGTCGATCTCTTCGACGGTGGATTCCAGGTGCCGGCCCATGACGTACTCGGCGATGAGCTCCGTGGCATGGGGTCCCACGATGTGGGCGCCGACAATCTCGGAGTAGCGCTTGTCACGGATGACCTTGATGAATCCGGTCGCGTGGCCGCTGGCAACCGCCCGGCCGTTCCCTACCCAGGGGAACTTGCCGACTTCGATGTCGAGACCCTGCTCCTTGGCTTGTTCCTCGGTCAGGCCCACGGAGGCCACCTCCGGGTGACAGTAGGTGCAGTTGGGAATGTTGCCGTAGTCGACGGTGTGATGACCCTGGCCGGCGATGTGCTCCGCAGCTACCACTCCTTCGTGCATTCCCTTGTGGGCGAGCAAGGGCGGACCGGCACAGTCCCCCACGGCCCATACCCCCGACACATTGGTCCGCATGGCCGCATCGACCGCAATGAACCCACCCTTCTCCGTCATGGCGACGCCGACCTGGTCGAGCCCCACGTCTTCCGTATTTGGAACCCGTCCCACTGCCGAAAGCACATAGTCGACATCGAGCACCTGGTGATCGCCTGACTTGTCCTTGAAGCTGATCCGCACCCCGTTCGCGGTGACGTCGGTCGAGTCGACACTGGCTCCGGTGTGGATGTCGATGCCACGCTTCTTGAAGGCCCGGGTCACTTCCTTGGCGCTGTCGGCATCTTCGAGGGGGAGCACGCGGTCCAACGCCTCGATGACCGTTACGTCGGACCCGTAGGCGTTGTATATGTCGGCGAACTCCATTCCGACCGCCCCCGCCCCGACCACCACCAGGCTCCCCGGCGCTTCTTCCTGAAACAGGGCGCCGGTGGAGGACCAGATCCGTTCTTCGTCTATCTGGAGGAACGGCAGATTCCGTGGCCGTGAACCCGTTGCCACGATGATGTCGCCGGCCGTGAGCACCTGCTTTTCACCGTCCTTCTCCACCTCGACCTTCCCGTCACCGAGCAGGCGACCGTATCCCTCGATGTGGGTGACCTTGTTCTTCTTGAACAAGTACTGGATGCCCTTCGACATCTGATCGGCGACCGCCCGACTCCGCTTCTGGGCCGGTCCGAGATTCGCCTGGAACCCCTCAAAGCTGATTCCGTGTCCGTCGGCATTGGAAAGCTCGTTCACCATGAACGCCGACGTGAGGAGAGTCTTGGTGGGAATGCATCCGATGTTCAGGCAGACTCCCCCCAGCTTGTCCACCTCTACACAGGCCGCGTTCAGGCCGAGCTGGGCCGCTCGAATCGCAGCCACGTAGCCACCCGGCCCCCCCCCGATCACGATGACGTCGAACGACGAATTCCCACTGTCTTGTGCAGCCACAGAAAGCACCTCGTGGAGGTTCGATCCCCTCGGCAGCCCGGGGGCGGAAAAGGCGATCCGGAAGGTAGAGCAAGGCCCAGAGGGGGTAAAGACTGGCAGCGCCGCCTACGTACTGGTTTCTGAAGACGGGCGGTTTGCCTATTCTCGGGCGACCGATCGACACAGAGCCGGAGCAGCACACCGGTTCGGCGGGAGCCGACCGCAAGCGCTTCGGAGCACCGTGACTCCGTCCCGGATAACCACTGGAAAGGGGCCCCACACATGTGGATCATCGTTGTCCTGGCCATCGCCGCACTTGGCGTGATGCTGTACAACTCCCTCGTCAAGCTCCGGACGCGGGTCGATTCCGCCTGGGCGGACATGGACGTTCAACTGAAGCGGCGGTACGACCTGATCCCGAATCTGGTCGAGACGGTGAAGGGATACGCGAGCCATGAAAAGGAAACCCTGGACGCGGTGATCCAAGCCCGCTCAGCGGCTATGGGGGCCCAGGCGCCGGCGGCGAAAGCCCAGGCCGAAGGCATGCTGGCAGGCGCACTGAAGTCTCTGTTCGCGCTGGCGGAGGCGTACCCTGACCTCAAGGCCCAGTCCGGCTTCCAGCAACTCCAGGACACGCTCCACGACATCGAGGGCGACGTGGCACGCTCCAGGCAGTACTACAACGCCATCGTTCGTGACTACAACACCAAGACCC
>JAHEKK010000557.1 GCA_024638395.1 Gemmatimonadota bacterium
ACCTCGGGATGTTTCACCAGGAGGCGGAGCAGCGGTGGCGCTTCCATGGGGGAATAATGGAGTGGTGCCACGGCGTGGCAAGGTAGGGACAACTCGCGCTGGCCGGACCCGGACCTCTAGCCCGGCGCCCTGACGGGTCGAGACTATGTCGATAGGCAGAGGTTCACCCATTCGATCACGCGGGAAGCCGCGATGGTGCAAAATGGACGACTTGCGTTCGACCCCCAGAATGACGTTCCCCGCGGATCTGACCGCCACCGCACTATTGCCCTCGGGAACGCACTACATCCTTGATTGTGCCCCACAAGGTTTGCGGGTCGCCTTGGCCGGCGCTGAAAGCCGGCCGCGAGTTGGTGAGAGGATCGCGGGCGCGGCTCGCCTGGGGCCCGGTCCGGAGATCCCCTTCGTGGCGACGGTCGTATGGACGACCAGCCGTGAAATGGGGTTGGAGCTCGAGCCGCCCGGAATCCCGGCCAGGGTCATCGACTCGAACCTTGTGAGGCTGGCCCGGCAGGTCTGACGGCCTTTGCAGGTCGGGGGCGTCTGGAGGAGTCCGACCCGTCGAAGGACTTCAACGGCGGCCGGCTCCCGTCAGGCACTCCCGAAGCAGTGAACTCCCAGAGGCTGCCGGGACGGCACGAGCAGCGCAGCAGGGTTGCTCCCGTCCTTCGGCGGCCTCGGCTGTTTTCCGGCGGTGCCACTGCGGGCCTGGGCCGGCCGACGAGCCCTGGCTCGAGTCGAAACGAAGCGAGCTTACGCGAACAATTGGGTTATCCGACGTACCTCGGAGAGAATGGCTGATCCCGGTGTGCCTCCTCCCGACACGACCCTTACCTTCCTCGGACTTGCCAGACGCCTTTCCACGGGGCTACGCCGCGCCACCGCCCCGGCGCGAAGGGGTGTCTTTGACTTCTTCTTCCTTGGCCAGAGCCTCGCGCTGACCCCGACCCTCGGGGCCTCGGGGTGGGTCGGGAGAGGGCTCCAGGAGGGTGATGAGGTATGGAAGAGACACACTGGATCTGGCGGTTCGACCAGGTCGCCGAAGTCCAGGGGTCGTTGGATGGGGATTGGGAGGCCGTTCGTGGGCTCCTGGGAGGGAAGGGGGCGAACCTGGGGGAGATGGCGCGGCTCGGGCTCCCGGTGCCCCCAGGGTTCACCATCACCACCGCTGCGTGCCTCACGTTTCTGGAGCGAAAGGGCGCTTGGCCCGACGGTCTCGAAGATCAACTCGCGGAGGCCCTCCTCGGGCTCGAAGCGGAGACCGGGAAGGCCCTCGGCGACCCCCAGAAGCCACTCCTGGTGTCCTGCCGCTCCGGAAGTCGGTTTTCCATGCCCGGCATGATGGACACCGTGCTGAACCTCGGCCTCAACGACGCGGTGGCCGACGGGCTGGCCGGCGTCGCGGGCGACCGCTTCACCTACGATGCCTACCGGCGTCTGGTGCACATGTTCGCCACCGTCGTCCGCGGACTCCCCGACGAGCCCTTCGAGTCGGTCCTTTCCGCAGCCCGCCGCCGCGCCGGAGTCGCATCGGATCCTGAACTGGATGGCGCAGCGTGGCGAGAGGTGACCGAGCGGTTTCTCGAGCTCTACCGTGAACACACCGGAGAGGCCTTCCCGCAGGACCCCCGTACCCAGATACGATTGGCTGTCGAGGCCGTGTTCCGGAGCTGGAACGGGCGACGTGCAGTCGACTACCGCAATGCCTCAGGCATCTCCCATGACCTGGGGACAGCCGTCAACATCGGAACGATGGTGTTCGGGAACCTGGGGTCCAGCTCGGCCTCCGGCGTGGTCATGACCCGGGACGGAACCACCGGAGAGGCGCGGATCGAGGGGGACTACCTGACCAACGCTCAGGGCGAGGACGTTGTCGCGGGGGTCCGCACCACCAAGCCGATTGGGGAGTTGGAGCGGGAGATGCCCGAAGCCTATCGAGAACTGGCCGAGACCTGCGTGCTCCTGGAGCGTCACTTCCGCGACATGCAGGACATCGAGTTCACGGTAGAGGACGGACGATTCTGGATGCTACAGACGCGCGCGGCCAAGCGGACGGCGGCGGCGGCGGTACGAATCGCGGTGGATCTGGTGGAGGAGGGCCTGATCGACCGGGCGGAAGCAGTGCGCCGAATCTCTCCGGAGCAGGTCGACTTCTTTCTTCACCCCCAGTTCGCGAACGCCCCTCGGCAGGAGGCCGCCGCCGATGGGCGGCTGTTCGCCAAAGGCCTCAACGTCTCTCCTGGGGCGGCGGTGGGGCAGGTGGTGTTCGACGCGGATCGTGCCGTCGAATGGGTGGCGAAGCACGGGCCGGATGTCATCATGGTGCGCCCGGAGACCAAGCCCGACGACATGCACGGCCTTGTCGCGGCCCGCGGGGTCCTGACCAGTCGGGGGGGGCGCACGAGTCACGCGGCCCTCGTCGCTCGTCAGTTCGGAAAGCCGGCTGTGGTTGGGTGCGAGGCCCTGGACATCGATCTGGAAGGACGCTTCATGTCGATCGATGGGCGCAGGGTGGAGGAAGGCGATTGGATCTCGGTCGACGGAACCTTGGGTGAGGCCTTCCTCGGCCGCATCGAAACCGTGGTGCCGGACGTGGACGACCCCTGGCTCATGCGTATCCTGGAGTGGGCGGACGGAATCCGCCGCCTTGACGTGTGGGCCAATGCGGATACGGCCCAGGACGCGCTACGGGCCCGCGCCAACGGGGCCCGGGGCATCGGGCTCTGCCGAACCGAGCACATGTTTCTCGGCGCGGACCGTGTCGCGCTGGTGCAGGACCTCATCCTGGCCAAGGACGAGGTGGGGCGGACCCGGGCGATCAAGGCGTTGCTGCCTTTGCAGCGGAGCGACTTCGCCGAGGTCTTCCGGGTCATGGACGGTCTTCCGGTCGTCATCCGGTTGATCGATCCGCCCCTTCACGAGTTCCTCCCAGAGTACGACGAGGTGCTGAGGGACGTCCTGGAACTGGAGCACGAGGCGGCGGGCTCGGACGAGCTGCGCGACAAGCAGGCCCTTCTCGACAGCATCGAGGACCTCAGGGAAGAGAATCCCATGCTCGGCCTTCGGGGGGTGCGCCTGGGCATCCGCTTGCCGGACCTCATTCGCATGCAGGTTCGGGCTGTTTTCGAGGCTGCCTGCGCAGTAAAGAGGGAGGGGATGGA
>JAHEKK010000558.1 GCA_024638395.1 Gemmatimonadota bacterium
GAGGGCCGGGTGCGGAAGGTGATGGGCCCCCGCCAGGTAGGCCCCGGAGCGGTGACGTCTCACTCCCCATGCAACCCAACGGGCTCCTGGTGCCACATATCCCAAACACCAGGTGATCGGGTGCAGACCCGCCCGACCCGCCTCACCGGCCGCCACCGAGCCAAGGAGCTCTCATGTCCCCCCTGTCTCTCGACCTCTTTCCGGCACTGGTCGCTGGAGTCGTCACGTTCGCTCTCGGTGGCCTGTGGTACGGGCCTCTTTTTGGAGCGAAATGGGCGGATTCCGTGGGCATCTCCGCCTCGGATCTGAAGCCGGCCGTGTTCGCGGTCGGATTCGCGTCCTACATCCTCCTGGCGGCGTCGTTGTCCGTGTTGGTCAACTGGACGGGCGCAGACTCGATGGTGGGCGGAATCGGGGTGGGGCTCGTAGCGTGGGTCGGCACGGCCTTGGCTCTGGGGGCCAACACCGCGGCCTTCACCGCCCGGTCTCGACCGGCTTTCCTCATCGAGACTGCGTTCCAGCTCATGGCGTTTCTTGTCGTCGGCGGCATTTTGGGGGCGTGGCAGTGAGATCGTGGCGGGGTGGCGGCCCCCGTGCCCGGCGGCCCGGAAGCGTATCGTGAACGAGACCAGCGTCCGGCGCCCGCCCCGACATTCCCATCCTGCCCGAACCAGGAGTCTCCGACTGACCGTCATGGAAAACGAGGATGCGGATCGCGATCTGGTCGACAGCTTCCGAGCCCGTCGCGACGAGCTCGCATTCAGGGCTCTCTACCGTCGTCATACGCCTTATCTCTTCGGTCTCGCGAAGCGGACTGTAGCCGGCACTTCCGCCTCGGCGGAGGAGTTGGTCCAGGAGACGTGGATTCGCGCGGTGGAGCGGGTGGACCGGTTCGAGGGGCGGTCCCGCTTTCGGACCTGGCTTTCCGGCATCCTTCTAAACTGCCGTCGGGAGCAGATACGGGCCCAGACGCGTAGTCGTGAAGAAGCGCTGGAGGTAGACGGCGCCGCCCCCTACGCGGACCCCGAGGGGAGGCTCGATCTCGAATCCGCGCTGGCTCGGCTGCCCGACGGATACCGAGAGGTAGTCGTGCTCCACTATCTGTACGGCTACCCCCACCACGAGATCGGATCGCTACTGGGCATCCGGACCGGAACGTCCAAAAGTCAGGCGTCTCGAGGGATCCAGAGGCTCCGTTCTCTGATGAAGCACGAAACGAAATGAACCGATTCGAGGAGGCGTAGTCAGGTGGCCAAGCAACGAGACGACCTCACGCCACGTGAGCGCATGGAATTCGACGCCCTGCCTCGGGAGCTCGATCCGCCCCCGGGGCTGGAAGACCGGGTGATCTCCGCCCTCAACCGACGGAACCTCCTGGACCGCCCGGTTGCCGGACGTCGCCCCTCCTTTTCCGGAGCGGCCGGGTTGGCCCTGGCTGCATGCCTCGCGTCTCTGATCGTGGGCATCGGCGTCGGACGGACCACCGTGGAGTCCGAGCTACCCCGAGCTTCATTCATCCTCTTTCTCCACGAGGGCCCGGAGTTCGAACCCTTCACCGAGACCAACTTTTCCGATCGGTTCTCGGACTACAATCGCTGGGTCGCACGCACCCGGGAGAGCGGACACTTCATCACGGGGGAGCAGCTGGACCAGACGGGTCGCGTCGTGGTGCCCGGTGGGGCCGAGCCGAGCGTAGAGGACCGGGTGCCTTCCGTTGCGGACGGCGACATGTTGGGCATGTTCTTCATTCGGGCGCAGGACTACGACGAAGCGATGACTGTGGCCATGACCCTTCCCCATTTGGCCTACGGCGGCCGGGTCGTGGTCCGGCGGGTCGATCCGATTTAGCGGAGCGCCTCGGACCGGACCGCGCCGCCTCGACGAGCCCCGCGCAATCAGCCCGCGAGCAGCCCGGCAGGGCCACCGGCGCCCAAGGCAGCGCCCACCGGGATGGCGACCAGTCCGCCCAGGAGGGTCGAACGCGCCGTCCGCCCCGTGGAGGCATCCTGAGCCGACCCTTCAGCCGGCGTTCCCAGGGTCAGGGTTCTGCGAAGGCCCCGGCGGGAACGGTTCCCTCGATGGCGCGGACGTTCTCGAACTGGATCCTTCCCTTGTCCAGCGCCAACAGGAGGGGGCCGACCCGCTCGTACCCGCCCCAATCCGCGAAGCTGGGCTCGGCGTCACGGGTGCTGTGGTGGGCCCAACGCTCCATGAGTCCCGTCTCGGGGTTCACATAGGCGTGGTATTTGTTTTCGGGCGTGACTCCGACGCTCTCGAAGGTGAGCTCGACTACCTCGAAGGTCCGTCCGTCTTCCGCGTCTTCGGTTCCGAGGTATCGGGCGTTCACTCCCGGGTCGCTCCACTTGAAGGGCATCACCAGCCAATAGGCATCGTTGATGTGGATCCGGTACGCACGGTCGAGTGCGGCTTCGGCGTCGGCGCCTTCGATCTCGACGCCGTCTACCCAGGCCATGCCTCGGACCGGGTTCATCCTATCGAGAATCACTACGGTTTCTGAGCCTTCACTGGACCACTGGACGCGGGCCCGGCCCTCGTGCTTGTCCCATTCGTGAGAGCGAACGACGTCGCCCTCGTCCCTCCGGACGATCCAGTCGAAGGCCAGGAATCGGACCCGGTTCCACTCGTCGGTCGTGCCCTGGCGCTGGGACATGGCTGCGTAGATGCGAGCCACCTCGGGGTCGTCGAAGTCCCCAGCGGTCACCGAGCTCGATGCTTCCTCTCCGGCGAGGGCAGTGTCTTCTCCGGGCCCGGCGCAACCGGCGGAGATGATGGCGAGGGCAAGGGCGATTGGTCTGGTCATGGCGGGGTTCCCGGAAAGGTGGAGGCCCGGCGGTGAGTCAAAGCTAGCGCCTTGCGGACGGGTTCCGGGACCCGGGAACCGCGATTCTGCTACAAGGCCCTCCGGTCCACTCGTAGCCCGATGCCCGCGAAGGGCCGGCTCACCCGGCTGAGTCCGATCTCGGTGGTCAGCCACAGCGCACCGGACAAGCGAAGCCTCAGGCCCGCCGATCCCCTCAGGTAGAGACCGGAGTTGCAGACGTCGCCTTCGCAGGGGGCCCGACCCAGGCCGACTCCACCTCGGATGTACGGACCTACGTTGCTTTCCGAGAGCTCGAAGCTGGAACTGATGAACAACGCG
>JAHEKK010000559.1 GCA_024638395.1 Gemmatimonadota bacterium
TCGCCGTACAGTTCGCGAACGGCCTCTCTGGGCATGACATGGAGCAGCTTCGCGGCCTGGCGACGCCGATACGCGTGATATCGGAGGTACAGGACCTCCGAGGACTCATCCAGCTGCTCGGGTGCGGTCCAGCTGCTTCTGTGGATCTGCTCTCCGGCCTGCATCCCAGCTCCCCTCTCGAGGTGTTCCGGTTTGACCGCCGATGGGCTGTCAGTAGCTACTCAGTGAACCGGGAGACCCTGGGCCCCGCCATACGGCCGGCCCCCGACGTTCCCCTCCGACCACTCGATCTTCAGTTGATCCAGCGTCTCTCTCGTGCCCAGGGTCGTCAGCACCCGATTGATCGCCTTGAACCTCTCAGGCTCGAACCGTGCGACGAGATGGTTTAGACCCCGCCTCATTCGGGTGAGGGACCGCCTCACCTCACCGAAGTCCAGCGGGATTCCGAAACGGACTTCGTATCCGTGCTGCGAGGCTCCCGGGGCCGCCTGGACTCTGACCAGGTCGGGGAACGTCTCGCTGAGGGCCTCTTCCAACGCCGCGTCCCCGCCCCTTGTTCCGGTGCCGAACCGGAGGGCGCATGCGTCATAATCGAGAGACACTCTCGTGAGCCGGCCCCCGCCCGTGGCGATGCGGACCGTAGTTCCCTCATGGAGATCCAGGTCCTTGCAGAGGTCCCGAAAGCCGATTCGAAGGAGGGTCGAGCGGGTGAGGGGGGTGAATCCGGTCCGATTCAGAATGCGCGCGGCCAGGGCGAAGCAGTACCGCCCCAGCTCGTCCCTGACAGACGCGTCCTCCTCGACGGCGTTCGCCAGATATCGGATGTGGGAAAGCGTGGGATCGTAGACCCAGTCCAGCACCACGAGTTCGGAGCTCAGATCGAGGTATTTGACATCGGCCGAGCCGAGATCGATGACTCGGGAAGAGGACGCGAAGCGACCCTCGACGACAACCGCCATGCCGATGTCCTGGATGCGACCACCGAAATAGTCGAGCTCGTGGACGTCGCGGTACTGGACCACGGCTCGGGTCAGAGGGACTTCGCACACCCCCGGGACGTCGGCCATGGCTTCGGGCCGCGGATCGGTCGAGATCAGGTTCAGCATGTTCACGCCTCCGCCATCAGCCGCGTCAAAGTTGCGTTGGGATGGCGTCCGCCGACCTCAAGGGCACACTCCACCCTTGACACCTGGCCGCGGGGCGCATAAGCTGCCGTCAGCTGAAGTACGGACAGCGGGCGCCAACCCGTGTCTTGTTCAATGAGTCTCCGACGCCAATCGGAGGCTCTTTTTTTTGCCATCATGGAAACCCGGAGCGCCCGCCAAGGCGACCCGGGGCCAACACGATAAGCATGTGTTTACCAGTGGAGCAAGAGAAACGTCCTAACCCGAGACGCCGCAATCGCTTGCCGCTTGAGGCCGACGGCGGCCCGAGGGTGACGGCTCGGACCCTCCCGCCTCAAGGATCGGCACCGTCGCGCCCGATGCTGACACGTTGGGGGACGACCGGGCTCGGCGCTGTATCCCGTAGTTGCCCGGCGCTGGCGGGTGACGTTACCGTTAAGGGCTTTTCTCGATAACCGTCGCCGCGTGAAATCAGGCGAATCTGCACCATCGTTCAGGAGATTTCGGTTTGGAAGTCGTCGTTCAGGAGAACGAGAGCCTCGAAAGGGCCCTTCGCCGGTTCAAGCGAAAAGTCCAGCGGTCGGGACTCTACTCCGAGTTGCGTAAGCGCCGCTTCTACGAGAAGCCCAGCGCCCAGCGCAAGCGGAAGAGGGAAGCCGCCATTCGTAGAGAGCGCCGGCGGCAACGCAGATCGCGTCGCTAGGCTCAAACGTCCTGGATGGCGACGGGTGCGGCTGGATCCGACCCGCGCGAGCCACGTCTTCGCCCACGACGACAAGCACGGCCTCATTTGCGGTCCGCCCCAATCGGAGGCCGGGACGCGTCCTTCTCCCCGTCGTCGAGCATCTCAGGCCTGGACTCCCCTGAGTCCAGATCCGGGCAGACCGCACCTCAGGCGGTAAGCCCCTTGCTCGAGGAAGACACCGCGGGCACTCGACAGAAGAGGTCCTTCAGGTCCGGCCACGCCTGGAGAGCGGCCCCGTCCAGGAACATCCCCGCAAAGCGTGTCACGAGTTCAACCCGCTGCAGGGGCTCCCGAAGGTCGCTCGGCGTCTTCCCCGACGTGTTGTCCAACGTCCTGCAGAGGTTCCCCGCCGACGTGTAGCCGTACCGCTCAGCAGCGGCCGCCACCGTGGTCCCTGCATCATGAAACCCTTCGGCCACCGCAAGAATCCGTAGCCAGCGGAGATGCTCCGAAGGTGACTTGAGCCCCCTCCTGAGGAATCTCCCCTGGAGGGCACCCGGCGTAACCCCAACGCGATCCGCAAGGGAGCCGAGGGAGGCGTAGTGGCGCGGATGCTCCAGAATCCGCCTCGCCATCCCCCGAAAAGCCGGAGGCAGCGAAACCCCGGCAGCCCGTTCGAGGCCCCTGAAGATCACGTCGGTCGGCCCGACCCTGACAAACTGCTCGAACGCGGGGCGCAGACGTTCGACGATCCCGCTTTCGAACCCGGGTCCGAAACGCCCGCGCTTGTAATCGAAGCGCCAACGGGCAAGGGTGCCGGCCGTGATCGTAATCTCAGGAGGATCTCCTTCGTGGCGCGGACGCACGCGGACCGGCTCCAGCTCGGACCTGGGGCTCTCCCGGACCACACCCCGGACGAAGCCTTGACGTACGCTGGACCAAGCGTCGGAGCTCTCCTCGAACACGTCCTCGTCGGGCGCCGCGAGGCTGAATACCGCCCTCCTGAGCGCCGGGTCGGACACGGACGAAACGATCACTACACCACCCTCATGGATTCGGAGCGAACCGGCGGCTCGCAGATCTGACCGGAGGAGTCGCCCAAGCCTATGCGCACGGGAGCCCCCGACTCCAACAACAAACCCGCGTGGCGACCCGATGGACAATCGGGGAATCCCCGATGCCCCTCCGGGTACCCGAGCCCGGGGCTGTGTTACACGGCCAGCGGCACCGGGCCCTCCGGGGTCCAATCGTAGAACCCCGCACCGGTCTTCTTGCCATAGCGACCCATGGCGATCACCCGCTTCAGGAGCGGGGGCGGTGCGTAGCGCTCCTCCCGGTATTCGTCGTACA
>JAHEKK010000039.1:0-9119 GCA_024638395.1 Gemmatimonadota bacterium
GATCGGCTTCTGGCCCTCGGGGCATCGGGCCAGGTGACGGACACGCTCTTCTCCTTCACGTCGGGCGGAAGCTTCTCCTTCACCTCGGACCGCCCGCAGATCCGCTTCTTCGCCCCGGAGCCCACCTGGGACCTGACACCCGGGGACCAACTCCTCTACGGCGTCTCCGACGCATATCGGATCTGGGTGTATGAGCCCGCGGGAACGCTGAAGCGGATCGTCTCTAAACCGTTCAGCAGCCCACCGGTCGAGGAGGGCGACAAGGCCATCGTCCTGGAGTTCCTGGAACAGGCGTGGACGGACGCTGGGGTTCCCCCACAGGCATTGGAGCAACTTCGCTCCGTGGTCGAGTTCGCCGATACCTACCCCGCCTTCGCGCGGGTTCAAGGGGGGCCTGAGGGGACCATCTGGGTTCAGCGAATCCAGCCTCTGTCCCAGCTCTCCGCCGAGGCTCTCGAGGCCTTCAACTTCCTGGAAGACGTGGGGTCACCCAACTGGGAGGTGTTCGATGGTCAGGGCCGCTTCCTCGGGACCTTCCCCATGCCCCTCCGCTTCGCTCCGCGCCTCTTCATAGGAGACGAGGTGTTCGGGGTGTCACGCGACGAACTGGATGTCCAACATCTGGTCCGGATGCGCTTCGTCATGGACTGACCCCCGGGGAGTCGCCCCCGGCCTGCACTGGCCGGAGGCGACCCTTCCACCGGACTTGTGGAGAGCTTCCTCAGTGGGGCCAGTTGCTGAAAGGCTCTTCCAGGGAGGGGCTCTGGGGGGTGAGGAGGTCCGCCCCATCCTCGGTGATCACCATGATGTCCTCCAGGCGGATCCCGAACTCACCCGGGAGGTAGATCCCCGGCTCGTCACTGAAGGAGTTCCCTACCACCAGAGGCTCGGTGTTGCCTTTCACGAGGTACGGCCATTCGTGGCCGTCCATGCCGATGCCGTGCCCTACCCGGTGGGTGAAGTACTTGTATCCGGGTCCGTATCCGGCGTCTTCGATCACCTTGCGTGCCGCGGCGTCTACGGCCTCCCCCGTGACGCCCGGGCCCGCGGCCTTCCAGGCGGCCATCTGGGCTTCGTGCTCGATGTCGAACACCCGTTTCATCTTGTCGGTGGGTTGGCCGAGAACGAAGGTCCGGCTGATATCCGACCGGTACCCCTCGACGCCGCATCCGCCGTCGAGTAGCACGATGGTCCCTTCCCGAATCACCTGGGGTGTGATCGAGCCATGGGGCAGCGCCGCCCACTGGCCCGTCTGGACGCTTGCCCCGCCCGAGAAGCCCAATCGATCGTGAGCCATGCTGATCAAGCGGCCCACGTCCCGCTGGGTCATCCCCTCTTCCATGGCCTCGTAAGCGGCCTTGTAGGCGGTGAGGGTGACCTCGTTGGCGAGGCGCATCAAGGCGATTTCGTGGTCGTCCTTCGCGCCCCGGCAGCCTGCCGACACCGGTGTCCCGCTGACCACCTGGAGTGCCGGGGCGGCCTCGGCCACACCGTTGCTGAAGCGGAACTCCATCGTTTCTTCCGCTCCGATCCGCCCGGTGGAGATGCCTCGGTCCCGGAGACCCTCGGCCACCCGTGCGTAGGGACTTTCATGCTCCTCCCACGTGCGCACATCGGCGGTGCCGAGGGGGCCCAAGGCCAGCTGCTCCCGCGCCCGGTCCTCCTCGAAGGCCGGACAGACCACGAAGGCGTCGCCCTCTACAGGGATGACCACGGTGAACAGACGCTCACCGCCCCCCCACCGGATGCCGGTGAAGTAGACCATGGACGTGCTCCCCGTGAGGAAGAATGCGTCGAGGTCGTTTGCCCGCATGAGGCGCTTGGCCTTCTCCACTCTCCCCGCCCGCTCCTCCGTGGTAATTGGAGCGGCCCGGTCGGCCCACGACTTGAGGCGTGCGATGGAGGGGGGCACCTGCTGCAGGAGGGCCTCGTCAAGGGGGACCCTTGCTTCGCCGAAAGCGTCCCCGGCGGTCAGTGCCACGGCGCCGGCGGTTGCGGCTCCGGTCGATACGAAGGTGCGTCTGGAGATCATTCCCTGCTCCTTGAAAGTCGTTCGGCTACCGGGGGCGGCGGGGCCCCCCAGGCCTGGTTGGCTCTGCCCGCGGTCAGCTCCACGACGCCGCCGTCTCTCGAGCGAACTCCTCGAAGCTGCGGGGCCCGTGCCCCAGTAGGCGGGTCAGGCGGGCAACGTCGTCGTCCGTGGCCTGGAGGCCGTTGCGCTGGAAGAAGTCGTACATATGGCGGAAGTCGAACACCAGCGCCGCGGGCAGGTACTGCAGCGCCTGGGCCTCCCAGGCGTCGAGGTCGTTCCCGGCGTAGGCGACCTTCCTCCCCAGGGCCTGGCTCCATACCGCGGCCGTACTTTCGCCGGTGTGGACATCAGGACCCACCAGATTGTAGGTCTCGCCATCGTGGCCATCCTCGGTCAGCGCGATGGCCGCCGCTTCTCCGATGTCTCGCACGTCCACCCGGGAGAGGCCGACGTCTCCGATGGGCTGGGCGTAGACCCCGTACTGGAGCATCGCGTCTTTTTGCCACAGGTCGTTCTGGAAAAAGCTGTTCGGCCGGAGAATCGTGTATGGAATTCCCGATTTCCGGATCGCAGCCTCGACGGGGAGCTTCATGCCGAAATGGGGCAGGTGGGGTGCCTGGTCGACCTGTTGTACGGACAGGTAGACCACCCGCCCCACCTTCGCTTCCGTGATTCCGATCACCGACATGAGCCCCTCCTGGGCCTCTGTCGGAGATACGGTGTTGAGGAGAAAAACGGCGTCCCGTCCCTTGAAGATCGACCGTATCGTATCGGGCGATTGAAGGTCTCCGTGTACAGCGCCGACTCCAGTGGGCAATTGGGCCGTCCGCTCCGGGCTTCGGCTCAGAACGGTCACCGACGCGCCCCGATCTACGAGGGCAGCGACGACTGCGGAGCCGACGGTTCCGGTGCCTCCGAGGACGAGTATGTTCATGCCTTGTCGATCACTCCCTGGGGGTGACATGGTGAGGGGCGGAACCGTGGCATCCGTCGCGGCCGGCCGTTCCTCACACCCGGCCGTCGACGGGCCCGGGGAGGCAAAGCTACGGGGGCGGGGAGGCGGAGGCGAGGCCGCCCTTCTTCCCGGTTCGTTCTCATGGCCGGCGGCGTCGGCTCGCGCCCGCCGCGGGGTTCGGGAGTCGGAACGCCGGCCGTGGCTTGCCGGTTTGGACAATCAGTGAGGTGTCTCACCGACCTTCCTACTCGACCTGGGGAATCACCATGCTGCTCCCGATCGATCTCCCACCGCGGCGCCGGTTGGGACGATGGCCCACCCGCGACTTCCTTTGGGTCGCAACGGCCGCCGCCGGACTCTGCATTCCCCTTTCCGGGTCGGCTCAGATGCCCGAGATGATCCCTCAGGACCCGGACGTGCCGAGGAAGGACGGATTCGACGCCGAGCGGGCCATCTTCTGGGCGCAACGGAATTTCGATCCCCTCCGCGATCCGGCGTTCCAGAGTCTTTCCGACGCCCTGGACGACGGGCATGTCAATCGCGACACGCCAGTGTTGGTTTTCGAGGCCGGCGGGGAAACGCTGGTTCTGGTGACGTCCCAGATGTCCTACCACCACGTGGCCCAGGGCGAAACGGCCGGAGAGCCCTGGATGGTCACCTTCTGAGTGGTCTGCAATTCGGGAGTCAGGATGACTCCGCGCATCGATGACAGGGTTCACTGGTTCCAGGAGCAGGGCCTCTACGACGGTCTGTTCCTGATGAAGGACGATGAGTCCGGCACCTTCTGGGATCACATGACGGGAGAGGCGGTCTACGGCCCCTTGGCCGGTCGCCGGATGGAGGTGGCAAACATCTTCCAGACGTCGGTGGCCCAGGCCGTCGACGAGGACCCGGATGCCAGGGTGGCCCTGTCGGACCGGATTCTGTGGGAGGAGGAGCAGCTCACGCTGCGCGGGCTGGTCTCGTCCATGGGGAACCGCCTCAGCCGGATGTTCCAGTCGACGGTCGAAGCGGAGGACGATCGCCGACCCACCATGGATCTGGGGATGGGGCTCTGGGAAGGGGAGACGTCCAGATACTATCCCTACGAGACCGTGGTGGAAGCGGGGAACGCCGTGATGGACACGTTCGCCGGGCGGCCGGTGGTCGTTTTCCTCGATCCTGCGGCCTACTCGCTGTCGGCGTTCTATGTCGACACCGGCTCCTTCGAGTGGGAAGGCGAGGTTCTTCGTTTGGGTGACGGCAGCTACGTGGCCAACGGCATGATGCACGGAGCGGACGGGGGACCTCTGGACGCTTCGCGCCCGCTTCAGATCTTCACGCGGTGGTACGGCTTTTCCCTTACCTTCCCGGGAACCGAGATCTACGGAGAACGCTAGCGGCCCGTAGCCGAACCTCGGTCGAAACAGGGCTCCGGGCCGCTGTTGGTTGCGCCCCGCCGGGCGCACTGGCGAGCCGGGTAACCGGAGCCTCACGGACCCGAACATCCGAGCACGTGGAGCGAGGCACCATGAGCGACCTTCTCGAGAGCCGGGAGGGTGGGCCGGTCTTTGCCGGCGTGGAGTTGGGTGGCACGAAGGTGGTCTGCGGTTTGGCCCGCTCCGACGGACGGTTGATCGAGAGGGCCTCCATCTCCACCCGCGAGGCGTCGCCTACCCTGGACGAGATCCGAAGCGTCCTGGCCGACTGGCGCGAGAAGTACGGTCCCGCACGTGCGTTGGGCGCCGGCACCTTCGGCCCCATCGAGCTGAATGCGGCCTCGCCGGACTACGGCTTGATCGGGCAGAGCCCCAAGGTGTTGTGGCGAGGGGTCAATCTCGTGGCGGAATTGGCCGAGTGCACGCCCGGTCCCGTCGTCGTCCAGACCGATGTGAACGGCGCCGCCCTGGGCGAGGCGCGCTGGGGCGCAGGTTTCGGGATGGACCCTTTTGTCTACATCACCGTCGGCACGGGGATCGGGGGTGGTGTGCTGGTGGGCGGGCGTGCGGTCACGGGGGTCCAGCATCCCGAGCTGGGGCACATGTACGTGCCCCGGGCCCCGGAGGATCTCTACGAGGGCGGATGTGCCAACCATGGCGACTGCGTGGAGGGCCTGGCCGCCGGACCCAGCATCGTCGCCCGGTGGGGCGCGCGTCTCTCCGAGCTCCCGGAGGGGCACGCCGCCTTCCGGTTGATCTCCCACTACCTGGCCCACCTGGTGGTGAACGTCGTCCTTACGGTGGCCCCCCGTCGAGTGGTCCTTGGCGGCGGTGTCATGTCGAACGACGCCCTCTTTCGGCCCGTCCGGACGCGGGTCCTCGCCCTCTTGGGAGGATTCTTCGCGCCCGGGTTGATCGATGACGACATCGAGGGGTATCTGGTGCCGCCGGCACTCGGGAATGATGCCGGGGTGCTGGGCGCTGCTGCCCTGGCCATGGACGCGGTTTCAGGGGGGCGCTAGGCTCGCCGCGGACGGACTGGGGGGCCATGGAGGGATCCCAGCGCGCCTGCCATGGCGTCTCACCCGGGGGTTGTGCTTTCTCCGGGCGACGCGTCGCTTCCTTTTGGAGGCCGTAGTTCGGCCGCACGTCTCCTGGGAGGGCGAACATGGCGTTCCGTGGGTTCATCCTGTTCCTCGGGCTCGCAGGGCCCGCGACTGCCCAGGCGCCCTCTCTCGTGCGCCTGGACATTGCCACCGAGGTGAGTCCATACAACCTCGAGGCTGCGGATCTGGACAACGACGGCCGCATGGACCTGGCCTTTGTCAGCCAGGCGGCGGGCGTGCTCGGCGTAGCGTGGCAGCGCGGCGGAGGCGAGTACCAGGTCCGGACCCTCGCCCAGGGCCTGAACCGCCCGGAGGCACTGGCTGTCCTCGACCTCGAGGGTGACGGTGACATGGATCTCGTGGTGGCCGAGGCGGGGGCGAACCGGATCGCGACCTTCCTGAACTCCGGTGAAGGGGCGTTCGTGGTGGGATCGGTCGATTCGGTGGGATCGTCGCCCCACGCTCTGCTGACGGGAGATGTGGACCGTGACGGGGACGCGGATCTCCTGGTGTCCAACTTCCGCGGCGCCTCCGTCTCCGTACTTCTCAACCACGGGGGAACGCTCGCCTCGGCCGGGTCGGTGTCGGCAGGCGGCGGCGCGGAGCGAACGGTGCTGGCCGACCTGGACGGCGATGGGCTTCCCGAGCTGATGGTCCCCACGTTCCTGGAAGGGACCGTCCACGTCTTCGCCAACGTCGGGGGAGGGGGCTTCGCTCCCCGTTCCACGATTCCTCTCGGGAGCCGTCAGCACATCCCCGCCGCCGGAGACGTGGATGGAGACGGCGATCTGGACCTGGTGGTGACCAGTTCCGGCTCGGGTGAGGTCTACCTCCTCGAGAACGAGCCCTCCGGGGAGCTCGAACCCGTCCCCGTGGGGCTCTTGTGGGATACGCCCTGGGCGGCGGTGGTGGCGGACCTCAACGGAGACGGCCACGCCGACATTGCGGTGGCGGAATACTCAGGACACCGCGTGACGATCCTCGAAGGCGACGGAGAAGGTGACTTCACCCCCGTCGATGGACTCTCCGTGGGTCGACAGCCCCACCAGATCGTGGTAGGCGATTTCGACGGAGACGGCCGCGCCGACCTGGCGACGGCCAACGACGCCGACACGTTCCTGACCCTGCTCCTCAGCTCGGGCTACGAGGCGCCGTCCGGCGATTTCTTCCCGCCACCGAAAAGGCGGTAGAGGAGATAGCCCAGGACCCCGAGGACCAGCACCGTCGGAATCCAGCCCAGGAGCTTGAGCACGAAGCCACCGGCGATCACCAGGGCCGCGCCCTGTAGCCAACCGGCAGCCCGCCCCCGCCTACGGGCCCGTTCCAGGTCTCGTTCCGTGTATAGGGTCAGCTCTTGTTCAGTGTCGAAACTCGTGCCGCTCATCGTTGGACCTCCCCCACGCTTCGGCTCGCCGGCCGGCGGTGCCGGAATGAAAGGCTCCGGCAGCTCTCCTTTCCTTACGTTGATCGACCCGAGCTTGTTTAGCCATGGGGGGTCGGGAGGGTCCAGGGGTGGGGGCGCATCCGTCGCCGGTTGGGGGTCCTTGGGGTGGGCCCCCGGACCGTGCGTCAGCCTCCTGAGAACCAGGACACGCCCAGGGACGCGCCGACCTTCGTGGCGGCCCGGGACATGTCGCTCTCGAAGGCCCTGCCGAGGAACCCTTCGAGGCGGAAGAGAAGGCGGTCGCGGGTGGGGAGCTTCACGCCGACGCCGGACTCGACGAGCATCTGTGTGTCGCTGACGGCGCTGCCTCCGAGGATGGAGGCTCCGGCCCCGAAGCGGACGAATGCGGCCCGCTCACCGAACATCTCCGGGAAATGGTAGTACCCGGAGACCACCGCCTGGGTCGTGGTCACCGATGTGCCGTTCGAAGACGCATAGGTGAAGCCGACGCGTGGCTCGATGGAGACCCGGGGACTCACGAAGATCCCGACTCTGAGATGGGGGGCCGGGAAGCTCAGCGAGGTCCGGTTGTCCAATTCGATGAAGGTCTCCGACGATGAGAAGTCGGTGACCTGTATCACCATGTCGATGCCCACCTCGGTCTGTGCAACGATCGGTCCCGCGAGGGCCAGCGAGAGGAGTGAGGCGATTCCGCCACCGATGCCCACTGCCCCGCACCTCCTGCCACTCGTCATGTCCTGCCCTCGTCCCTCGTGGATACTCGGCGCCTACCGGTTGGCAGACCCTCCGGCATGTTGTCTCCACCCCGAAGAGGGGTGCGAGCCGGCCGGACCGGGCCCGTCCGCGTGGGGCGTCGGTGTGACCCCTACACCACGAGTGTCGGGCGGGGTCCTGGGAGAGGTGAATCAGCGATGGAAAAGCTCGTGGGTCAGGCGCGATCCGACGATGCCCAGAGCCGCTCCGACGACGACGTCGGAGCTCCAGTGTCGATCGTGATAGATGCGAGAGAGACCCGTGAGGCCGGCCGCGACGTGGAGCCCGGCGGTGAGCCAGGGAGAGTGCCAGCCGGTGTGGGCCTTCAGTTCGGCCGGAACGGAGGTGGCCAGGGTGAAGGACTGCGCCGTGTGGCCCGATGGAAACGACCGGAAGGAAGCATTGCCGAAGCCTCGGCCACCTGCATATGCCCAAGGGCCCCGGTCGAGGAAGGGCCGGGCCCGACCGGCTGCTGCCTTCATGGAGAACACCATGGTTCCCGAGACGGCGATGGCGGAAAAGACGTGGAGGAGCGCGTTCCGGGTCTCGTCGTGCCCCGCCCCCCACGCAATCAGCGTTGCGGCGCCCAAGGCGGCCAGGGGGACAGGCTCGCCCACGGCGCCGAAGAAGTGGGCCGCCGAGCTTGCCAGGGGGCTCTGCTGGAGGAAGCCTTGCTGAAGCCCTCGACGTACCTCTTCGTCCAGGGGCATCAGGGCCACCGCCAAAGCGGAGCTCCCGCTGAAGAGGCGGACGGTGTCGATGGACCAACGGACCTCGGACGTGGCGAGGTCCATCTGTTGGGACGGGAGGGGCGCCGCGGACAGGGCGATCAGGGCAAGGGAGGCGAGGGCTCCTCGAAATCCGGCCACGGCCGGCACAGGCGGACGGACGGGACGGGATCCGGGGGTTCGCATGGACTTTCTCCTGCACGACTGCAGGCGACCGGAACGGCCGCCGTCGCGATAGGAGCCCGCGAGTTCCCGGCGATGTGACTGCTTGCCACAGGCGGGTCATGGCCCTTGATTCCAACGCGCCTTTGCGCATGCGCCCGTAGCTCAATCGGATAGAGTACCTGACTTCGGATCAGGGGGTTGGGGGTTCGAGTCCCTCCGGGCGTACTCGGGAACGGGTGGCACACCTGCCGCCGGCCCGTCGGAGCCAGGGTAGGGGGCACCGTCGTCGACCCGGCCGTCGCCCCAGGTTCCTTGACATGAGGGTTTCCGCCGGGAATCGTTTTCCCCGGACCCGGAACTAGGAAAGGCCTACGGCGCGGGCGTGCCGGTCGTGGACCCCGTTCGAGAAAGGGGGCAACGGTTGGCCCACATCCTCTGCATGACCACGGGTCTGACGGGAATCCTGCACTCCAGCTTCGAGGTTGTGTCGCGCCTGGAAGAGGCGGGTCACCGCGTCACGTATGGATGTCCCCAAGACGTCAGTCGGCGCGTGGTCT
>JAHEKK010000039.1:9129-12673 GCA_024638395.1 Gemmatimonadota bacterium
CGGTTGTGTTCGAGCCCGGGCCACCGCTGCCTGCTTACGAGGGTGCTTTTCCCCGCCTGGTCCAAGAGTGGCGAAAGTGGTCGAGCGTCGGCCCGCGCCGCAGAGCGGCCGTTGAGGCCCTTGGGATGGAGGCATTCGTCGACATCCTCGAGGAGTTGTCACCCGACCTCATCGTCGCCGATATGGAACTTCATGATTTCATAATCACCTCCGTGTCCCGGGGGGCACCAGTACTCCTCCTCAGCCCGTGGTTCAGCGTCTGGAAGCGCCCGGGATTGCCGCCCGTCACCTCTTCGTTGACGCCCGCTCCGGGCCTCCGCCGCCGCCTCCGAATCGAGCGGCATTGGCTGATCCGGCGGCGTAAGGAGTGGCGGAAGGACATGGCGGCGAAGCTCCGAACTGGCCTGACTGACCGCGGGTCGGTGCTTCGACACTATGCCAGGACAGCGGGTTTCCCACAGCGCCTACTCCGCAAATACGATTGGCCCCCACCCTTCATCTACCGATCGCTTCCGGTTCTGAGCATGACCCCAGCGGAACTGGAGTTCCCGCACCGGGTCCGTCCTGGCCTGGAGTACCTGGGCCCAATGGTATTCCAGGCGCGAAGGGATGTAGAGCCCGAGGCGGCAGATGGTGACGTGAGCGAAGTTGTGGCCGCTGCTCGCGAATCCGGACGGCGACTGATTCTATACAGCGTCAGCTCCATGCGTACCAAAGACGTCGACTTGTTGAAGCTTGCTTGCGCGGCGGTGTCGACCCGTCCGGACTGGGTCATGATCGTGGGCCTCGGGCGGAGCGTCGAAGCCGATCAGTTGGGAGCTGTCCCGGACAACGTCCATGTGTTCCCCTGGGTACCCCAGTTGCGGGTCCTTCGGCACGCCGATTGCTGCATCAATCCCGGGGGTATCAATACCATCAATGAGTGCATCCACTTCGGAGTGCCAATGGTCATCTACTCGGGCGGGCTCTCGGATCAAGACGGATGCGCGGCCCGAGTCGCCTACCACGGGGTTGGGATACGCGGTCAGAAGGGTGACGACGAGACCGCAATCCGCCTCAACATCCAACGCGCATTGGATGATGAGGCTCTGCGGGCTCGAGTTGAGCGACTCGCAACGCTGTACAGGAGCCCTGAACAGCGCTCGCGGTTGGCGAGGATCATTGAACGCCACCTTGCCAACTCCGGTTCAACCGAGGCGACGTCTTGACGGGTCAGGGGCTCCCCGTCCGATCAAAGCCTTCGAGGCGAGGGCTGGCGGTGGCCTTCACCGTTGCGGGCCTCCTCTCTTTCTTGGTCGGATTCATGGTGTCGGACCAGGGTTGGTCGACGTCCGCGAAGCGGCTTGCCCGAAACGTCTTCCTGCCTACTCCTCCTGAACCCGGACTGCAGGCCCGATCGATTTCGACTGGCTTCCTGCGGCTCGACTTGCAGCCGTATCGCCTGTCTGTCAGTCGCCCGGGCGAGGGTGGAGGCCTGACTTCGGTTGGAGACGATCTCCTGATCATCACTCATGATGGCGCAGTCATCAGAGCTCGAGACAACACGATCGAGAGCACTCGAATCAAGCCGCCAGAAAACCACTTCGATGTGTACAAGGCCGAGGCAGACTCGGGGAAATATGCAGACCTGCGCCATGAGCCCCTGGGCTTTCGGTACAATGATGTCTTGTACTTCGAAGAGGACTCGGCGGGCCACCTGATCGTCTCCTACACGGAGTGGCGTCCGGGTCTCGACTGCTATACGAACACGCTGGCGCGGGTGGACCTGGGTCCGGTTCCAGTCGACCTGGGACAGGTTGACATCGATGCGTCCGACTGGGTGGTGTTCTTCCGCACGATGCCGTGTCTCCCGCTGAAATCGACCATGAGAGCTCTGGCCGGACACGTAGCCGGTGGACGGATTGCGCTCCGATCTCCCGGTCGAGTCCTGCTAGGCAGCGGCGACTATCATTGGGATGGCCTCTATGGTCCTGCGGTCCTGGCACAGGACAGCGGCGGCGACTACGGCAAAGTCCTCGAGGTCGACCTGGCCACTGGGGACGGCCGACATCTCTCGCTTGGGAATCGGAACGTACAAGGCATCTTGGTGGACCGATACGACCGCGTTTGGGCTGTGGAGCATGGCCCTCGCGGCGGCGACGAACTCAACCTTATCGAAGCGGGTGGGAACTACGGTTGGCCGCTGGCAACGCTGGGGACAAGGTACAACTCTCTGCCGTGGCCCACCGCCCGGCAGTACGGCCGTCATGAGGACTTCGACCCGCCGGTCTTCGCCTGGGTGCCCTCCATCGGCGTTTCCAACATCATGGAGATCGAGGGCTTCGACCCGAGTTGGGACGGAGACCTCCTGGTCTCGTCCCTCGCGGCCCAGACTCTTTTTCGTCTTCGCCTCCGTGACGACCGCGTGCTGTTTGCGGAGCCGATCGAGATTGGGGATCGCATTCGCTATGCCCATCAGCATAGCGACGGCCGCATTGCCCTGTTGGCCTCCAACGCCCGCCTCATCTGGATGTCTCGGAGTGAGACGACGACGGTCATGGCTCATGTGGATCGCCTGATCGAAGGGGCCGGTTTTGAAAGCGGGAGAACGAGTGCGCTTCGAACGGCTGTTCAGGGATGCATCGAATGTCATTCCTTCGAGCCGGGGAACGACGGTTCCGCCCCCAGCCTCGGTGACGTATTCGGGCGGCGGGTCGCGGCGACTCCCTATTCGGAATACTCGGCGGCCTTCCGCCTCCTCAGCGGCCGGTGGTCGGAGGGTGAGCTTGTGGCGTTCATCGCCGATCCCCAGTCCTACGCTCCGGGTACGACCATGCCGGCGTCGAGTCTCTCCGCTGAGCAGGTCAATGATCTCGTAGACCTACTGAGGCGCCTCAGCCAGCCGGATTGAGTATGGGGCGGATGCACGACCTGCTCGTCTTCCGTGGGGTCGCGAGCCAGGAAAGTCGGGCTTCGCGGCCGAGATCACGGCGCGTCGGCGAGGATCTACCCTGCAACGGGTGTACGGGCGAGCAAGCGCTCCCTCAGGTCACGACCCAGCACGCCGACGACGGGTTCAGCGATGATATGAGAGTGCCGGGCCGGTAGTTCGACGAGCTCGAAGCCGCCGCGTGCCAGGGGCTCCCACTCGGCGCGTCTGCGTTCGCCCTCCCCCAACGATGCGTAGTAGATGATTGGAACGTCGACGGGCTGGGGGTCGTATCTCCGGACCGCCGGGGGAAGCAAGCGGCGAAACTGGGCCAACTCCCGTCGCGTGTCCTCCGGGAGGTGCTCTTCGCCGGGGTAGGATCGGTCGGTGGGATCGCCCTTGAGGCCCAGGGCCCTCTTCACCCGGTCTCGAAAGAGTTGGCCCGCGGACGGTGGCAGCTCCTCGCTCAGCAGGGGCTCCAGCAGGACGAGGGCTTCGACCGACATACCGTGGGCGGAGGACTGGCGGGCCATCTCGAAGGCGAGAACGCCGCCTAGCGAGTATCCGCCCAGAACCACGGGTCCCGCCGTATGACGGCGGATCTCTTCCAGATACTGATGGGCCAGTTCCTCGATC
>JAHEKK010000560.1 GCA_024638395.1 Gemmatimonadota bacterium
CGCGGTCGCTCCCGAGATCGAACACGTACCGCGGCTCGGTGAAGATCCCCAACACCCGGATCGAGACATCCACGAGCTCAGTGCTCTCGGTGTTCCAGGTATGATCTACCCCTACGCCCAGTGAGAAGGCGGAGAAATTCCGGCGGAGCTGGACCTCCAGCCCGGGCCCCACGCCGAAGGTCCCTTCGGCGAAGCCGTGGAGGAGTCCAGAGGACTGCACTGCCCAGGGCTGAGCCGTCTGCGCGGAGGCTCCCCATACGGTTCCTGCGATCAAGAGCAGGCTCGCGGCCAATACTGAACTCCACCTTGAAATCGCGTCTCGCACCTGGCCTCCAGGACCGATCTGGATCGATGGTGCAAGCTGAGGGTCGTGAGGGATGCCGGCAACCGCGGGTACTCGAGGGATTCGGCGCGAGTCGGTCGCAGCCTGGACACGTAGGATATGGGAGAGGCGGGCCAAACCCCGCCCCAGTGGGATGCGCCCGCGATGCCGTTTGTCGGCGACCGGACCGGGGATCCGAAGCCCGATTCCCGTCGCGTGCGTCTCCCTTGCGACGGGTGCCAACCGTATGGCACCATACCGCAGGACTCGAGAACGACCCGAGGCTGGCTCGTCCAGCAAAACCCGGCGCTGGTCGAGCCGCCTCCCGACGTCAAGGAGGACGGGATGGCTCGGACCGGCAATATACTACGCCAAGGCGTAATCCTCGGGTTGATCGGATACGCTGCCGTGGCCGCCTTCTTCACGTTGTTCGACGTGTTGGCGGCCCGCGGCGCGGGGTTCACCCTCGGGCTGATGGGCAAGGTGGTCTTTCGCGGTGCCCGCGATCCCGCGCTGCTGCAGCTTCCCCCCGTCCCCGATCTCGCAGCGATGATCGCGTACAACTTCGTCCACCTGGCTGTGTCCCTTGCCGTGGGCCTGTTCGTGGCCTGGCTCGTTGAGCGAGTGGAGGACGAACCAAGGCTCGGCTATCCCGTGTTGTTGGTACTGGCCGCGGGATATCTGATCACCATCTTTGGCGTCGGGGCCCTTGTAGAGGGGTTCACACCGCTGGTGCCCTGGTGGACGCTCGTTCTCGTGAACACACTGGCGGCGGCGGCCGGGGCACTGTACCTGGCCCGGGCACATCCGGGCCTCCTCGACCGCGTTCGTGCGGCCCGGGCCGGATCCCCTGCCTGAACCGACGCCCGACCGGAGTTGGCCGTGACGGAATGACGGCGCGCCGACCTACTCTTGCAGCGTCGGCCTGGGAAGGTGATGCCCGGTGGCGTCCTGATACGCCTTGGCGAGGGTGAGGATCTTGGTCTCGGCGAAGGGCTTCCCGAGAAAGATCATGCCCGTGGGCAAGCCGTCGTCTCCGAAGCCGTTTCGCACCGCGACCGCCGGGTAGCATGCGTGGTTGGCGAGTTGGAAGAGCTGCGACTGGGCGGACCGCTGACGCTCGGCCCCGCCCCCGTCCCCCCGGCTCTCGGCTTCGACCTCCTGTTCCTCGGGCGAGCGCTCCTTCAGATAGCTCTCACGAGAGTCTCCATATGGGGCTACCCACACGTCGAAATCGCCCAGAGCCTCGGAGAATCGCTGCATCATCACGCCCCGCAACCGCTGGGCCTGCAGGTATGCGACGGCCGGCACGAATCGGCTGGCTCGCCAATTGTCTGCCCGCCGCGAGTCGGCGAGGCGCTGGTCGGCCTCATGCCGGTAGTAGAGGTCGAACGCCGCGCTCCCCTCGGCTCCAAGCACCCGGAGCGCGTCCGTCGAGAAGTCCCGGAGCGGAACGGTTGCCTCATGCATCTCGATGCCCAGGCCACGGAGGTCGTCGAGCGCAAGGCGGTCGTTTGCCTTCCAGTCCTCTTCTTTCCCGGGATCGTCCTCGAACGCCTCCGGGAAGTAGGCCACCCGGAGCCTCCGGTGGTCGGCGTTCGCGTCCCAGTTGAAGGGAATATCGAGGACACTGGGATCGTGGTCGTCGCGTCGTGCTATGGCTTTGAAAACGATGGCGCAGTCTTCGACGGTCCGACAAATCGGACCCAGCCGGTCACCGGTCCAGCGGAGGGTCATGGCGCCGTAGCGACTCACCCGGCCGAAGGTCGGTCGGAGACCGGTGGCGCCGCACGCGATAGAGGGGCTGAGGATGGATCCGCTGGTCTCCGTGCCGATGGAGAAGGCCACGCAGCCGGCGACGGTCGCCGACGCGGGACCCGCCGAGGATCCACTGGAGCCGTATCCGGTGTTCCACGGGTTCCGGGTTCGTCCGCCGAACCAGCGGTCCCCCCCTGCGAGCTCTCCGGTCGTCAGCTTGGCGACCAGCACGGCCCCCGCCTCGCGGAGGAGACGGACGACGGAGGCCTCGTAGTCGGTCACCTGTCCCCGGAATGCATCGGAGCCCCAGGTCGTCGGATACCCCCTCACACCCAGGATGTCCTTGGCGCCCCACGGTAGACCGTGCAAGGGGCCGCGGTAGCGGCCGGAGGCGAGTTCCGCATCGGCCTTCCGTGCCTCCTCAAACGCCAGGTCTTCGGTCAAGGTCACCACGTTGTGGTAGGTGGGGTCATATCGCCTGAGCCGGGACAGGTACATCTCGGTCAGCTCCACCGACGACACCTGCCGGGTTCGCACCAGTTCTCCAAGGCTCCCGAGAGGCCAGAAGGCCACCTCTTCGAGATCGGCCGGCCGACTCAGTCCCGAGGTGTCCGAGATCCGAAACGGGCGTGCCTCCCGGTCGACAATCATGCCGGGCACCAGTGGGCTGAAGTAGATGGGCGGACCGACGCTGTTGTCGAAAGGAGTTTCCCATAGCTCCGCCTGGTTCCCGAGATTGCGGTTTACGCCCGCCGCCATCTCCTGGGCCTGCTCATCGGTCAACTCCATGCCCGCCACCCAGCCGGCGTCACGCACCATTTCGGCGGAGACCTCCGTCGCCTGTCGGCGGCTCATCTCGGCCCAGAGTGTCCCTGGGAGGAGTGTCGCTCCGAGACCGGCAGCGGAGAAATACGCCAGGAACGCCTTGCGGGTCGTGTCCCGGGCGGGGGCGGATCCGGTGGTCATGGTAGACGGCTCCGAGGGCTCGCGGTCGGGGGCGGGTATGTGGGGGGCGCTAACCCGGCCATGCTAGGGCCTCGGAGGTTCTCCTGCCACGGCTCGGCCTCCG
>JAHEKK010000561.1 GCA_024638395.1 Gemmatimonadota bacterium
AAGAACGTGTGGTAGTTGCGCTGATCGATCAGCGTGACCGGGACCCCGGCGGCGGCCAGGCGTTTCACGGCCCACAGTCCACCGAAGCCGGCCCCGACGACGACGACCCCGGGCTCCATCCGATCAGTAGCGCTGAATGGTCGGATCCAGGTGCTGGCAGGCAAGGATCCCGCCATCGAGATCCACGACTTCGGTGAAGCCCCTCTCCAGCAGTAGGCTCTGGACCGCGCGGCTCCGCGCTCCGGTCCGGCAATAGACGACCACGGGCCGCTCGCGGGGGATCTCGTCCAAACGGTTTTCGAGATCGCCCCTGGGGATCAGCACGGCGCCCATGGACTCCAGGTTGCAGATCTCCCACTCGAAGGGCTCGCGTACGTCGAGGAGAAACGGACGGGGGTCACGGGCCAGGAGGTCGGCGAGCTCCCGGGGCGTCACCTGGGGCGCAGCGGAACCGGCGGGGACGCCGCAAAAGAGCTCGTAGTCGATCAAGCCGTGCTGGGAGGGCTCGTCTCCGCAAACCGGGCATCCCGGGTCGCGGCGAACTTCCAGTTCGCGCCAGGTGACGTCGAGAGCGTCGAAGATCTGGAGGCGCCCCGCGAGTGTCCTTCCCACCCCGAGAATCACCTTGATCGCTTCCATGGCCTGCGCGGCCCCGATGATGCCGGGAAGGGCGCCGAATACCCCGGCTTCGGCACAATTTGGAATGAGTCCCGCAGGCGGCGGCTCACGGAACAAGCAGCGGTAGCACGGCCCTCCGTCCGTGGCGAAGACGGACAACTGCCCTTCCCACCTGTACACGGACCCGTACACGTTGGGCGTGCCCGAAAGGACACATGCGTCGTTCACGAGGTACCGGGTCGGGAAGTTGTCGCATCCGTCGACCACGACGTCGTAGGCTCCGACCAACTCCAGGGCATTGTCCGATGCCAGGCGCACGGGGTGGACGTCCACCGACACATGGGGGTTGAGGTCTTCCAGGCGCTGGGCGCCGGATTCGACCTTTGGCCGGCCCAATCCGGATGTGCCGTGGAGGATCTGCCGTTGGAGATTGGTGACGTCGACGACATCCGCATCGACCAACCCGAGAGACCCCACGCCGGCTGCGGCCAGGTACATCGCGGCAGGAGACCCGAGGCCGCCGGCCCCCACCACCAAAACCCGGGCGCCCTTGAGCCTCTCCTGACCCTCCATCCCCACTTCGGGCAAGACTAGATGTCGGGAGTATCGGCCCATTTCGCGGCCGGTCAGTTTCGCCCTTCGATGCCCATCGGTCATTGCATGTAGCCTCCCTCGGGCTGGAAAGATACCCAAGCCCTCGCTGTTGGTGGCGTCCGCGGCGGTTGACCCACCCCCAGACACCCGACTAGACTCGCGAATCCTGAAACGCGTCCGTAGGTTGGCGCGTACAGGAAAGGTACGGTGCACCCGCACCTTGTTCGTACCCCGTACTGCCAGGTTCCGATGCGACACCCCAACGCCCCCACCTACCGAGGCGCGCGGCCCCGAGTTCTCGGGGTTGCCCCGGTCGTGTTGTCCCTCATGAGGGACAACATCAGCCCGGCGGCAACCATCCGCGCCCCGAAGCGGATCCTGGCACCCGACTAAGCCCGACCTCCTCCGACATCCTTCGTGATTGGGCCCACCGGGTGCGCACCGAGCGCCGCCCGGGGGGCTCTCTGTTTTTTCCGAATCCATCGCACCGATGCTCAGGAATCACGAAAGATGTCCGCAACACCAGACCAACTGGACCGAGAGATCCTCCGGCGGTACACCGACCAGCCCGAGCGCCTCCCGCCGGACCTTCGACGGCAGATCGAGTCCTCCTGGGGCGGCGCCCCGGTTCTCCTGTACGCCCTGATCGACCTGGACGCCGGCTTCCGTCTGACGGAGTCGTGGCTGGCCCTCGGTCCCGGGTTCCTGGTCCTCGCGACGCGCTCGGAAGGCGAGCCGACGAAGTCGTCTCGAGGCGCTCACGAGGCCCGCGAGATAGCCCGCGGCCCCGGGGCCCGGGGATGGGAGCTTGCGGCCATTTCCCGCAGACGGGTCATCGGCGTTCATGAAGCCCCGGGCCTGAGTGGGACCACCCTTTCGTTGTTGGGGAAGCCCGATGAACCGGCACTGGCCGTGCTCCGGTACACGCAACGACAGCGCCGGGCTGTGGAGAACGTCAGGTTCCTCCTCGAGCAGGACATAGAGGCTGGAACGGGAGGACGATCTCCCGCACGAGACCTGGGTCCGGAAGGGGCGGACGCTCGATATGCCGAGAGCGTCGCGGCTCCGATCCGAGAGGCCCAGGCCCTCGTGGCCGGAAACCACACATCGGTCTTGGTCCGGCTTCTCGGATACCTGCGTCCGTACAGGCGCCAGGTGACCCTGGGGTTCGGCGCGGCCACGGTCATCACCCTGGTGAGCCTGGTCCCACCCTACCTGGCCGGGTATCTGATCGACGAAGTGGTGCGCCCGGTTCAGGACGGGAGCCTGGCAAGGACGGAAGGCGCCGTCACCGCGTGGATCTGCGTGGCTGCGATGGCCCTGGTGTACCTCGTGCGCCAGGCCAACGCCGTAGTGCGCCTACGACTGATGTCGGTCCTGGGAGAGCTGGTGGCGCGGGACCTCAGAACCGAGCTGTATGAGCACATGCAGCGGTTGAGTCTGTCGTTCTTCTCCAGGAAGAAAACGGGGAGCCTGATCACGCGGGTCAGTTCCGACACGGACCGTCTATGGGAGTTCCTCGCTTTCGGCGTCGTGGACGCGTCGTTGTCCCTCGTCATGTTGCTGGGGCTCACGGTGGTGTTGGTGGGGCTCGACTGGCGGCTGGGACTCGTCATGGTTCTGCCGGTCCCCGCGTTCTGTTGGGCGATCTACCGCCATGGTGAGCGGATGAACCGGGTGTTCGTCAGGGCGTGGAGGAAGTGGTCGAAGGTGACCGACGTCCTGTCAGACACGATTCCGGGCATCCGGGTCGTGAAGGCATTCAGTCAGGAACAACAGGAGAACAGGAGGTTCAACGAGCGCAATTTCGACGTGACCGAGGAGTTCAACCGAATCCACGACATGTGGACCACCTTCTGGCCGGCCCTGATGCTTGCCGTCCACGGGACGACCGTATTGGTGTGGGTCCTGGCCGTGCCGCGGCTCCTGGGCG
>JAHEKK010000562.1 GCA_024638395.1 Gemmatimonadota bacterium
AGTAGTTGGGCAGCACATCCCGGGTGGCACGACTCTCCAACTGGTGGCGCTGTACCGGGTAGGCCAGCCAGCGCTCCGCCCCCGACTCCAGGTCCCGGACCTTCAGCCCCGTACGGCCCTCACGGACGGCCGCGTAGACGAGTCGACTTCCGTCGGGGGTGATCGCCGGCTTCAGGGCGGTGGGGCTTTCCAGGACGACGCGCTGGGACCTTCCCGTGTCGAGGCCGATGCGGATGATCTCCCCCGAGGCGCCGTCGCGACTCCCGTAGGGGCGGGGGGTCACGGACGTGTAGTAGAGCTCGCGTCCGTTGGGGTGTAGCGCCGCTCCGTAGGGGCCCGGTGCCGGCGCCGAGACCAGGGGTTGCGACGGCCCGTTCAGATTCTCGACTACGCGTTCCCCTCCACCGGAAGCGACGTCGAAACGCCACAGCTCGGCCTGCGAGGAGAACCCGGCGGAGGTGATCACGGTGGCAAAGATCGACGTACCATCCGGTGCCCATTCCGGCGACAGGACCACCGTGGCGTCGAGATCGGTCAGCCGTCTCGGGCTCGTCCCGTCCGACGCCGCGAGCCACAGGTTGTCCGACCCGGACTCGTCGCTCACGTATACGAGGCGCCGCCCGTCCGGGGAGAATCGCGGCTGGGATTGGAACGCCCTTCCCGTCATGAGGGACTCGGCTCGTCCGCCGGTACTGGGGACGCGATACAGGTCTCCCAGGAGCTCGAAGACCAGCGACCGGCCGTCCGGCGCCGCATCGAGGGCCATCCAGGTCCCTTCCGAGGTCACGAAGGAGACCCGGGCCTGTTGCCCGGAGGCCCGTTCAGCGGCGCCCAGGGTCAGCGCGAAAACCGTTGTGAACGCGAGGGTCGTAATGAGGCGCATGGGTCTCTCTGCCAGAGTCGTCAGGCATGTCCGCGGTGGACGTGAAGCCGGGCCGGCGCATCCAGCGCCGGGAGCTTGGAGAGTAGGCCGGCCGGCGAACCTACCCGATGATGGGGGCACCTCCGACCTCGATGATCGTGCGATAGATGAACTCGACGAACTCGTGCATGCTCTGCACCGATATCCGCTCGTCGTTCCCGTGGGCGCGCCGGTCATCCTCAGTGGACGGCGCGCCGATGCCGTAGGTCGGGATCCCCGCAGCGCGCAACTGAGCCGAGTCTGTGGCCCCCGTATTCATCATGGGCAGGGTGACGGCCTGGGGGTACATCCGGCGCTGGGTGTTCTCGAGGGCCAGGAAGAGGTCGGTATCCAGTGGAGAGGGCGCCCCTGACGGACGCCAGCTGACCGGTGGCACCACTTCAACGAGGGGGTCGTCGATCCTTCGGGCCAGTTCAGCAAGGAATGCATCCATGTCCTCGTCGGGCAACGCCCTCACGTCGAGGGTCGCCTCCGCCTCCCCGGGAATGACGTTGTACCGGAATCCGCCCTGGATCACGTTGGGCGAGACCGAGGTGCGCAGCATGGAATTGGCGGCGATGTCATTGTGCCGGAAATACTCTTCCGCCACCGGCCCCAGCACCGGGTCCTCGATGTTGCGGTAGAAGACGGCCAACTCGGGCGGGCTGATGTCCGCGAGCCTGCGGAAGTACTCCCGAGTCGTCTCGTTTAGCCGCTTTGGCATCTGATTCTCGCCGATCTTCGCCACCGCCGCCGCCAAACGGACCACCGGGTTGTCGACCCGGGGCGCCGAACCGTGTCCGGACGTGCCACGGGCCACCAGTCGGACCTGGCGCCACGGCACCTTCTCGGCCGTGCCGACGGAGACCCGGTCCACTTCACCGTCGTCCGTCAGGTTGGCGCCGCCTCCCTCGTTCAGCGCGAACTCGGCCTGGATCTTGTCCAGATGGTTCTCGACCATGTAGTCGATCCCGAACTCGGTGGATCCCTCCTCCCCTGCCTCCACGAGGAGGATCACGTCCCGGTCGAGGGACAGGCCCTGACGCTTCAGCATGAGCATGACCTGGACCCCCGCGGCGATCATGTCTTTGTCGTCCGTGGCGCCCCGGCCGTACACGTACCCGTCCTGGATTTCTCCAGAGAAAGCGTCGCCGCTCCACAGGTCGGGTTCGACCCCAACCACGTCGGAGTGCGCCAGGATCAGAATCGGGTCCTTGCTTCCGTTCCCCGCCAGGCGCGCGACGAGGTTCCCGCGATCCGGGTCCAGGGCATAGATCTCTCCTTCGATCCCCTCTTCAGCGAGGAGATCCTCGACATACCGGGCAACCAGAGTCTCGTTGCCGGGAGGATTCGACGTGTCGATCCGGATCAAGGCCTGGAGGATCTCGACCGCCTCGTTCCCCGCTGCGGAGAAGTCGGGAACCTGGCCGGCAACCGGGGCAGCCAGGAGGGTCGAAAGGACGAGTGACATTGCGAAGGTGCGGACCATTGGGATCTCTCGTTGTTGGAAGCCAGGACCCCAACCTGATCCTGCGTCCATCAGGGGTGCAAGGCGCTCCGCGCGATTCGCGCCCGGCGGAGGCCGCGCTCCGCCTGACGGACGGCCGCCCGGAAGCAACGCCGCCCCTGGAGCGACGATAGGGCTGGCCCTCGCGCCCCTCCCCTTCCCTGACGGGTTTGATGAGGTTTTTTCCGCTCAGGTGAATCCCCCCGCTGCCCTCGGCCAGACATGCTTCAGGATCTTGTTTCAGGCCCCGCCGGGCCTCTTGTGGTCTTCTCTCTGCGAGCCACCGACGTGAGCATGGCTACGATCCGCATGCTCCTCATCATGCGGGGCCACCGTTTCATCGCACCCCTGATCGGCTTCTTCGAAATCCTCTTGTGGGTGACCGCGATCGGAATCGTAGTCCGCTACCTGGACAGTCCGATGCATGTGATCGGCTACGCCGCGGGCTTCGCCACCGGCAACTTCGTGGGTCTGATGCTCGAGGAGCGCCTCGCCCTCGGGATGGCTACAGTCCGCGCCGTCGTGAAACAGGGCGGAGCCGAGCTGGCCGGGTCTCTACGCCTGGCCGGCTTCGGGGTCACGGAGACCCTCGGTCAGGGACGAGACGGCACCGTCGAGGTCCTCTACTCCGTGCTGCCCAGGAAGCGGGTCCGGCAATGCCTCGCCATGATCGAGCAGGGCGCCCCGGAGTCGTTCGTCGTCGTCGATGAGCCCCGCAGCGTCCGCCGGGG
>JAHEKK010000563.1 GCA_024638395.1 Gemmatimonadota bacterium
TCCCGCATCTATGCGTTCAACAACGGGGGAGACCCGAAGGTCTATCTGGCCTCGGCCGACTGGATGATCCGCAACTTGAACCGGAGTGTGGAGGTCGCGATTTGCGTGGAGGACCGGGATCTTCGGGATGAGTTGCTGAAGGTCCTCGATCTCCAGCTTCAGGACAATGTGAAGGCTCGGTGGATCGACCGGACCCAATCCAACCCACGAGTCTCATCGGAAGGAGACCCGGTGCGATCTCAAATGGCCCACTACTCGTGGCTGGCGGGCCGGGAAGGCTGATCATGAGAGGGATCGGGCTCGCCTCCGTGCTGCTCGCGTTGTTCGCCGTCTCCGCCTTCCATCCCCGGTGGGGCCACGCTCAAGCCGTCGTACCTCGCGGGGCCCCGGAGGTGGTCGTCACCCCCGGCGCCCAATACGCCCGGAGCGGGCTGTACCGGGCAGCCTTCGGCGCTCACTGGCGCGACCTTTGGGCTACGCCGGTTCGTGTGCCCGTGCTCGACCTGGACACGTTCGCCGGTGGGCTCACTCCGGTCAGGGCCCATACGGGGAGCCAGACGACTTCCCTCAGGCTCCTCGGCGCCGACGGTCGGCAGTACCAGTTCCGGTCCGTGGACAAGGATCCCACCGGCATCCTCGCCCCCGCGCTCCGTCGGACCATCGCCGCCCGGGTGCTCCAGGACGGAGTCAGCAGCTCCCATCCCGTGGGTTCCCTGGTCGCCAGCGAGCTTCTCGAAGCCGCAGGCGTTCTCCATGTGAAGCAGACGCTCGCGGTCCTCCCCGATGACCCCCGGATGGGGGAGTTCCGCGAGGATTTCGCGGGCTTGTTCGGAATGATCGAGGAGCGGCCCGACGAGAACGAGGATCAAGACGCCGCGTTCTCCGGCGCCCTCCGCGTGACCGGGGCCACACGGTTCTTCGAACGCCTCAACGAGTCGTCCGACGACCGGCCGAACGCTCGCGCTTTCCTCAAGGCCCGCCTGGTGGATGTTCTCCTCGGCGACCGGGACCGGCACCGGGATCAATTCCGGTGGGCCCAGTTCTCGGAGGAGCGCCCGACGATCTGGGAGCCCATCTCCCGGGATCACGACGAGGCCTTCGTGAGGATGGACGGCCCGCTCCTGGGGATCCTTGCCCGGTACTACCACCCCCTTGTGTCATGGGAGGCCGAGTACCCGCCTTATCACCGGCTGAACTGGCACAGCCGCGAGGTAGACCGGCGGCTGTTGGCGGGTCTCGACGGATCGGTCTGGGATTCCGTCGCGGTCCATCTGCAACAGACCTTCAGCGACGAGGTCATCGACCGGGCGGTGGGCGCTCTACCGGAAGAGATGGTGGCGGTTGCCGGCGAGGAGATGACCCGCATCCTCCGGGCCCGGCGTGACGGCCTCCGAGCGTACACGATGGGCTACTACCGATTTCTCGCCGAGCAGGTGGAGATCCGGGGAACCGATGAGGACGAGCTGGCGCGGGTCGATTGGGAGGACGATCGCTACGTTCGGGTCCGCCTCGAGAAGCAGGGTGGGGCCGGGGCACCCTTCTTCGCCCGCGTCTTCGACTCGAGGGAGACCCGCGAGATCATCATCAGGTTGTGGGGCGGCGACGATCGCACGGTCTTCGCCGGCGACGGAGACCCGCCGGTGTTGGTGCGCGTCGTCGGGGGCCGGGGCCGGGACCGCTTCGACGATCCCACGCCGGGAGGAGACGTGCGCTTCTACGACGAGGGGAATCGCACGGAAGTCGTGTCGAGGCGGGGCACCCCGGTCGACCGACGGGACTACGACGAGTGGGTCGGGGACGACCTGAACCGCTACCCGCCCCGGCAGTGGGGATCGTGGAGTCGGCCCTTGCCCTGGGTGACGGTCAACTCGGACTACGGTGCGTTTCTGGGTGCCGGTGTCCTGCGGACGGCGTACGGATTCCGGAAGGACCCCTACGACTCCCACATCCAGGCACGGGTCGGCGTCGCGACGGCCCCTGGCGCGATTCGAGCGGACGTGCAGGGCCGCTTTCGCCGGGAGAACTCTCCCCTGGAGCTGGGCGTGGATCTCAGGGCCTCCGGCATCGAGATCCTCAAATACTACGGACTCGGCAACACGTCGTCGGCGGATGGAGGGGACGCCGCCTTCTACCAGGTGAGCCAACAGCAGTACAGCGGTGCCGTCGAGGCTGCTCTTCCCTTGGGGGGCTCAGGTCAGATTGCGATCGGGCCCTTCGCCCGGTGGGCCCATACGGGCAGAAACGAGGGCACTTTCCTTGCCGCGGTCCGGGACGGTCTGATCGGCGCCGAGGACTACGGGCAGATCGGGGTGGGGTTGTCCTTCGCCGTGGACACCAGGGACAAGGAGCGGAGCGCCACACGGGGTGTTCTCCTTCACGTGGCCGGACGGGTGACGCCCCCCCTGTGGGACGTGGAGGAGACCTTCGGCTCGGTTTCAGGAGACGTGAGCACCTACCTCACGGTTCCAGGGCCTTTCCAGGCGACGTTGTCACTCCGTGGCGGAGGGGCCCGAATCTGGGGCCCGTTCCCCTTCCACGAGTCCGTCTTTCTGGGCGGGGAGGAGAACCTCCGGGGCTGGACGCGTCAGCGATTCGCAGGCGATGCCAGCCTGTACGGCGGCGCCGAGCTGCGGCTCGCCCTGGGCCAGATCTCCGTGGGGCTCCCTGCCGACTTCGGCCTGTTCGGACTCCTGGACGCCGGCCGCGTGTTCGTGGACGGCGAATCGCCGGGTGGGCTTCACAGGGGGGTCGGAGGCGGGTTCTGGCTGGCGTTCCTGGACCGGAACAACACCGTCACCGTCTCCATGGTCCACGGTGATGAGGAGAACCGGTTCTACGTGGGGCTCGGATTCGCGTATTGAGGAACCGCCTGACCAGCCAGGCGCCATCAGGAGGCCGGAGTGCGCGTCAGTGCCGAACGTGGGCCTGGCTGGCCTGTAGCCCCGGGATGATGGACCATTCGATTCGGGACCCGGCCGAGATCAGCAGAGCCTGCGTCACGTAGCGGGTTCGCGAAGCCAGGGGTTCCGCCATGAGCCGAAGCTCCAGCCCAGGCCCGACAAAGGAGGGGGGGATCGTCAATGTCCGCCTGCTGAGAGAGTTGACCGTCCCGACCCGGAATCTCGAGCTGCCCTGTAGA
>JAHEKK010000564.1 GCA_024638395.1 Gemmatimonadota bacterium
GGAATGCCCGTCCATTCCGACACCACCTCGGAGATGTCCTCGTCGGTCACCTCTTCCTTCAGGAATTTGCCGTGGGCCTGGAGGGCGTCCAGCCGTGCTTCGGCGGCCTGGATTTCGCCTTCGGTCTGGGGGATCTCCGAGTATTGCACCACCGCGGCGCGCTCCAGATCACCGGAACGGGTTGCCTGCTCCGCCTCCGTCCGAAGCTCCTCGACCCGCTCCTTCAACTCCTGGATCCGGGTGATCTGGATCTTCTCCGCCTGCCAGGCGGCCTTCATGGTCTGGCTCTTCTCCCGGAGTTCCGAAAGCTCGACCTCGATCCCTTCCAGACGCTCCAGGGCCGGTTCGTCCTCCTCACGGGAGAGGGCCTGTTTCTCGATCTCCAACTGGACCATACGGCGTTCCACTTCATCGATTTCCTGAGGCAGCGAATCGATTTCGATCCGGAGGCGGCTCGCGGCCTCGTCCATGAGGTCGATGGCCTTGTCGGGAAGGAAACGGCCTCCCACATAGCGATCGGAAAGCTTGGCCGCCGCAATCAAGGCGCTATCGGTGATCCTCACGCCGTGGTGGACCTCGTACCGCTCCTTGAGGCCACGCAGGATGGCCACCGTGTCCTCGACCGAGGGTGGGGCCACGTAGACCGGCTGAAAGCGCCGCTCGAGGGCCGCGTCCTTCTCGACGTGTTTCCGGTATTCGTCCAGGGTTGTCGCCCCCACCACCCGGAGCTCGCCTCTGGCCAGCGCGGGCTTGAGCATGTTTCCGGCGTCTACGGCCCCCTCCGCCGCCCCCGCCCCCACGATGGTGTGGAGCTCGTCGATGAAGAGGACGTAGCGTCCGTCGGACTCGGTGACTTCGTTGAGCACGGCCTTCATGCGCTCCTCGAAGTCGCCCCGGTACTTGGCGCCGGCCAGCATGGCCGAGATATCCAGGGCCAGGAGCTTCTTGCCCGAGAGTGAACCGGGTACGTCACCGGCCACGATTCGCTGCGCAAGGCCCTCGGCAATGGCCGTCTTGCCCACGCCGGGCTCGCCGATGAGAACGGGGTTGTTCTTCGTCCTCCGCCCCAGGACCTTGATCACCCGTCGAATTTCGTCGTCCCGACCAATGACGGGATCCAGCTTTCCGAGCCGTGCCAACTCCGTGAGATCCCTGGAGAAGCGGGCCAGAGCCTGGTATTTGTCCTCGGGGTTCTGGTCGGTGACCCGGTGGGCGCCCCGCACCCCCTCAAGGGCCTGGTCAAGGCCCTTCGGGCTCGCGCCGTGGCTCCGGAGGATCTTCCCGGCGTCGCTCTTCTCCCCGGCGAGCCCGATGAGGCAGTGCTCCGTCGACACGTACTGGTCGCCCAGCCGTCCGGCCGCCTTCTCGGCCTCGTCCAGGGCGGCCGACAGATACCGGGAGAGCCGGGGATCGGCGCCGCCGGAGACCCTGGCGCGCTTGTCCAACTCCTCCCGGACTGCCTGCTCCACCGCCTCCGGCGACACCTCCATCTTCTGCAACACCGGACGAACGATCCCCTCTTCCTGATCCAGAAGGGCCGCGAGCAGGTGCACGCCCTCGATCTCGGGGTGTCCCCGCTTCCGGGATTCCGCTTGAGCGGCCTGGAGGGCCTCCGCCGCCTTTACGGTCAAACGCTCGATACTCAACATGTCAGGGCCTTGTCAGATGACCGGTGCCTGCCGATCTGGCAGCAGATTTGACGCGTACGTCAGACGGAGTGCCAGATTGACCTAACCGATTGTTGGATCTTGACTTATTGCTCATTACCTAATTCAAGATCCAGGCCAAGGAGCCCGCCCGCTCCTCATTCCTGGACGGGATCCTCGGCCGGAGCCCACGGCTCCCCGGTCCCCGGGGACCGCACCGCCGTGGAGCTTCGGAGCTCAGCCCGTAGGAATCCGTCCCCCTACGATGCGCTTGACCCGGTCTCCGCGGCGGAAGGTGGCATCCTCTTCCACCTGGTTTGCGAGGGCCACCTCCTCGGCCGGTACCGTAGAGGGGTACCGCTCCAGGAACTGGCTGAAGGACATGTTGGACGGAACGGTCATGACGTCGATCCGGTGGGGAGCGACGTCGAGGAGGCGGCTGTCCGCAAGGGGAGCGAAGCTCTGGATGGCCTGGGTCACGACACCTCGCACCCCGCCCCAGGAGGCCGCAGGACCGTATCCGAGAACCTGATACACCGCCCCCCCGTAGTCCGCGAACATGACCGACCCTGCCAACTCTCCCTGCTCCGTCTGTGCCGTGAAGTCCGCCATAACCGCCGTGGCGGCCCCTTCGGTCCAGCGGGTGCGACGGCCTACCACAAGGCCTTCCTGTCCGGTGAAGGCGTTCATGGCAGCCTCGGCGCTTTCCGCATTTGCGAACGTCAGCCCCATGATGGCCGTCTGTTCGGGGTTCCCCGCCTGGACGGCCTGCGCACCGTTCTGGGTGGCCCACCCCGCCGGAAAGGTGATCTCGAACTCGAGCTCCGGATGGAGGAACCGGGAATCGATGAAGTAGCCCTGGCGGGGATCCTTGCCGAAGACCATCCCGTCCAGGAGGTCCAGGAACGACTCACGGTTGGTCGCGTAGCCCTCGAAGGTCTCACCGGCCTCGGCGTCCCTGGCCAGACGTCGATCGTTCGCCTCGATGCGGTTGCCCGGGTCGGGATGGGAGAGCAGCCACGTGGGGATCCCCATCTCTTCGGCCGAAGGGCTCGTCGATTGGAGCATGGCCATCACTTCGGAGATCCCCTGCGGGTGATAGTTGATCCGCGTCATGTACCGGTAGCCCAGGGCGTCCGACTGGCTCTCGTCCTCCCGGGAGTACCGGAGCATCAGAAGCTGAAGGCCCTGGAGGGCGGCGCCAGCGTTGTTTCGGACGGTTTCAGAGAAGATGGCCCCTCCGATCACGCCGATCATGCCCAATTGCTGCCGCGTCATCCGACTGGCGGTATGCCGGGCCGTCACGTGGCCCACTTCATGACCGAGAACGCCCACCAGCTCGGCCTCCGAGTTCATGTAACTCAGAATGCCCCGTGTGACGTAGATGAAGCCGCCCGGCAGGGCAAAGGCATTGATGAGATTGTCGTCCAGCACCCGGAAGGTCCACGGCAGATCCGGCCGCTCCGACACCCGGGCCAGGGACATCCC
>JAHEKK010000565.1:0-961 GCA_024638395.1 Gemmatimonadota bacterium
TCCACGCCCAGGGTCGCGTCCAGGGGGAAGGACGTGCCCAATGGGCCCGTGCACGTGGCCCGTTCGAGGGACGGAACGGCGCCAAGGCTTCTCTCGAGGGTCGGCAGCCGGCCGGCGAAGAAGGGATTCCTGCGCCCATCCGGCACGCCGATGCCCACCCCGTCCAGAAAGACGAAGAGGACCTTCACGGCCGTAGCGGCAGGAGGTAGATCTACCCCAGCAGTCCGGGCTGGTCCGCCGGCCGGAGATCGATGGCGACTTCGGCAGCCACGTGCCCGATGTCGGCCCTTTCCTTGAGACCGTCCCGGATCCTGGGCCCGATCTTCCGGTAGGCCGCCAGCACACCGTCCCTGAGCTTGAGACGGAGGACCTTCATGGCATTCACGTCCGGCCGGCTGGTCCTGGTCTCCTTCTTGGCCTCCTCCAGGTCCGCCGGCGAGATCTCGATGGGCACGACGCCCACGTCGTCATGGCGTTCGGAATCCAGGTATTGGATCGAGATGCTTACGTCCCCCAGGGCCTTCTTGTGGGAGATGTCTCCGATCGCCTGGAACCGGGCCGCCAGCGGGCTCAACTCCGAGCTCTGGGCCGCTTTCCGATAACCGGCATCCACGAGGGCGAAAATGCGCTTCATGCGCTCTGGGTTCGTGGAGTCACCATCGGGAATCGTGGTGTCCATCTCACGACCCCGGGCACGCCGGTCGTCGAGGGACAGGGCCCGTTCCATGTCGCGGCTACGGGCTCGATCGATGTTTTCTAGGATTCGGTCCGGATTCGTTCGGTAGCTCATGCGCCTCTGACCATCCTCCGATCACGGAGCTCTGGATCCCTGCTCGAGAGAGACGGAGAATCCGACGCTCGAACAAGATCCAAAGCATAACGTCTGACTTTGGGAATTGGCCAGGAGCCTGTCGGACAGGCTCTTGGCACGGCGGGCGGGTTTACGTCGAGGCCTGGGGAG
>JAHEKK010000565.1:971-3133 GCA_024638395.1 Gemmatimonadota bacterium
TGCGGAGTCGGTTTGCGCAGTCCCGACCTGGAAGACGATCGGCCGTTGCCCCGTACCCAGGTATGCTGCTAGTCGGGTATCCGGGTGGGGGTCCGGCGTCTCTCCGCAGCGATCTTCGGGTGCTCCGACGAGGGCGCCGGAGGATTCGTCCTTTTGATTCTTATCATGGAGATACCGCATGGCCTTCCGGCAGCGTTCCGGCTCACCTGGCACACTCCGCAGCGAAAGCCTCATCTGGGTAGGAGTTGCGGCCCTGGCTACGGGCTGTGGCTCCTCCCCGCCTTCGCCGGATGGAGGGCTCCGGTTCGACGTGCCCACCGCTCCTGGAGCGGTCTACACGACCGGTGACTCGCTTGCCATTTCGGTCGACTCCCCCATGGGGGCCATGACGCTCAACATGGACTCGCGGATGACTCTGGATCTCGCCTTCGACCGGGCTCAGGAGGGCGTGCAGATATCGGCACAGGTCACCGACTTCGATGCATCCATGAACAACCCCATGACGGGACGCATCAGCGCGGACGAGGGCGACGTGGAAGGCCCGCTGGTGTTCGTCCTGAAGCCGAACGGTGATGTGTCGGTGGACGCGACGCCCTCGATGTCCGGAGTAGGCGAGCAGCTCAGGCCTTTCCAGGCCTTGCCGTACGATATGTTCCCGAGACTACCGGGTCGTGTGGTTCCCCAGGGGCAGAGCTGGGTGGATACGGTCGCATGGAACGGTGGACCGGACGGGGGCGCCTTCGCATCGAGCACGGTCTACACCTATACCCTGGCTGGAGACACGACGGTGGCAGGTGTGTCCCTGCTCAAGATCAGCGTGGAGGGAGACACGTCGTTGGAGGGTTCGATGGAGACGGGCGGATTCGCCATCGAACAGAGCCTCTCGGGGACCACCGCGGGCTTCTACCTCTGGGATCCGGTTGCTAGCCTCGTCCATAGCGCCGAACTGAACCGGGACCTGGAGGGCAGTCTCAGGGTGCCGTCCATGAACCTCCCGGCGATGCCGATCCGTGCTCAAGGTCCCTTCAAGACCCAGATCCAGAATTGAGCGGGACGCATGAAGAGGGAGCCGGCGACCATTCCCAGGATCCGGTAGCCGGGTCCGGTCCGGAGGACGGGGTTCAGGACCGCTCGACCGGGCAGGGGCTGCCCCCACTCCCGGCCCGGGCTCTCCAGGTCCTGATCTCGCCGGGTGCGCTTTTCGAGAAGCTGAGGGCCCAACCGGCCTGGTTCTGGATGATGTTGTTGACGGCTCTGGCTAGCGGACTGTCCGTCTGGTTCATCCCCGACGAGGCCTGGACCGCCTTCTTCCGCGAGCAGGCCCTGGAACAGGGACGCCTGGATCCGAGCCAGATGCCCGAGGTGGGGACTCCCTTCCGCATCTTCGGGAGCCTGGCTGCCTCTGCCAGCCTCTTCATCCTTGCCCTCGTGTTGAGTGCGTTCACCTTCGGGGTCTTCGTCTTCCTCCTGGGAGATGAAGGGACCTTCAAGCAACACCTGGCCGTCGTTGCCCACGCCAGCGTCGTGCCGGCCGTCGGCGCCTTCGCGACCCTTCCCCTCAGGATCTCTCAATTGGATCCCCAGCTCACCCTGTCCGTGGGCACTCTGCTTCCCTTCGTACCCGGAGGATATTTCTTCAACGTCTTGCAGTCGCTGGACCTCTTTGCCCTGGGCGCGGCCGTGCTCACCGGGCTCGGGATCTCCGTATTGGACTCCCGGAGAACCTGGGCCTCTGGTGCTTCGGTGATGGTCGGCCTAACTGTGGTGTTCGCTACGGTTGTCGCCGCGTTCATCTGAGCGTCCGGCGGGGCCTTCCAGAACCGATTCCCATGAGTCAGCGACCGACCAGACTGCGGGTGACGTGAACGAAGAAGAGCAGCTCGAAGAGTCGGGCATCCCCGACCAGCCGGGGGTGGGGCGAAAGCGCATGATTCTGGCCGTAGCGGCCCTTGCTGCGGTCTTCCATCTCTACGGCGCAGGTGTGGCGCCGTTTACTGCCCTGGTCCAGCGTCCCATCCACCTCGCCCTCATGGCCACCCTGGCGTTCCTCGGGGTTGGAGTGCGCAGTCGGCCGGGGTCGAGAGTGGGTTGGGGAATCAACTGGGCTCTCGGCATCGTCCTCGTGGCGAGTTGCCTGTACCTGGTGTCGGAGAACGAGGCCC
>JAHEKK010000566.1 GCA_024638395.1 Gemmatimonadota bacterium
ATGAGAAGCTCCGGGACCTCCCCCACATGGAGCTGGGCCCAGACCCCGAGCTATCGGTGTGCCTTTTCCGCCACATCCCACCCGGGAAGGATCCCGACGCCGTCAACGCCCGCCTGATCGAGGCCGTCCAGACAGACGGCCGGGTGTTCCTGTCCTCGACCCACGTCAACGGCGGCCACTGGCTACGGCTGGCCGCCCTGGCGTTCAGGACCCACAGGTCCACGATCGACCGCACGCTGACGGTCCTCCGGGAGCTGGTAGAGAAAGAGGCGGAACGCTAACGGGTCAGGCGATGGGCCCCATGGGGACCCTTCACCAACCCGGGCGCGCCGCCTCTTCCCTTCCCACTGGGCTTCCAGCGTTACCACGCCACGCTCCCGGTGGGCACGCAACGGGTGTCCGCCGCAGTCCCCTAGCCGATGGGAATCTGCGCCTTCGGCAGGTCCGGTGGGCCGAAGTCCGCCGGACTGAGATTGGCGGCGCGGGCGTCCGTGATGGTCCACTCGCTGACCGGTTCACCGTTGACGTATTGAATCCCCATCAGGGGCAGGTTCTCGACGTCTCCCATGCGCTCCAAAGGGTTCCGCTGCATGCCGGCGATGGGGGAGTTGGTCATGGCGTCCTGCATCGGCTTCATGAATTCCGCGAGGCCCTTGAAGGCCGCCTTGGATTCGTCGAACCCCACGATCTTGTCGTCGGACAAGCACAGATCCTGGTCCGGCGTTCCGTCAGGGAACTCCCACCGGTACATGGTGCACCGTCCCAAGGGGGTCGACTCGGTGCCCATCGATCCCGTGCGCACGGACTCCCGAGCCGCTTCAGACTCATCGAGATCGCCCAGGCCGGGAATGCCCATCCTCTGGAGCTCCTCGAGCTCTTCCGCACTCATGTTCTTCCGGGCCTCCGCCATGGCCTGAGCCATCATGCCCTGCGCCCCGGACATGGCGCCCACCATCTGCTGGATCATCTCCGCCGTGATCTCGTAGTACTGCTGGCCGTCCGATGCGATCAGCATCTCCCCGTCGAAGATCATGGTACCCGCCATGGCTCCGCCGCCTGAGATCTCGACCTTGATCCGTTCACCGAGGATGGACACCAGCGAGGTCATGGTCTGACCCGACGCCGTGTTCGTGGACTCGTAGACGTAGCCCTGCTGGGCGGAAAGCGGGAGTGCCGCGGCCATGAGTCCCGCGGTCAGCAAAACGGATATGGATGTCTTCACCGAACCAATACCTCCTCTGATCTTCAACAGGTCGGACCCAGCCGGTCCGGGACCACCACGGCCTCAACGTAGGAAAACGCCGAGAGCCCCTCGAGCGGGCCATGCACCTGGACCCGTATGCTCAGGTTAAGCCTCGGGTCCCTCCGCGTCACCCCTTCCATGGGCCGCTGACCAAGACACCGTACGGGCGCCCGGAGTTCCTCCGATCCGTTCCCGGAAGTGGCAACAGGGCACTAGCCACCGTGCTCCTCGAGCCAATTCTCCAGGTCCACCTTCTTCCGGGTCCGCTCCGAGGACATGGACCTCACTTTGCCGTACACGGCCCTCTCCGGCCACGGACGATCGTAGCGCCCGAGGATCCAGAAAATGCCGGAGTACGAGTTGGGATCCCGGCCGTCGACTGCGAAGCGGTCGTTGAGCTCGAGCATGGTCGTCAGGGCCGTCTCGGGACTCTCCGACCACTCCAGGATCTTCTTCCCCCAGAGCATTCTCAGGTAGTTGTGGATACGGCCGCTGGTGAGGAGCTCCCGCTGCGCGGCGTTCCACACGGGATCGTGCGTCTCTGCCGCCTCGAAGGCGCTCTTGTCGTACTGGGGAGCCCGGGGATCCTCCCGGTGCTCTCCAAGGGTCGCGCGTGCCCAATCCGGAAGGCTCTTGAACTCGCGGTGGCCGGGCTGGTTGTAGCTCATGTTGAACCCCAGCTCCCGCCAGGTGATCAGCTGTTCCAGAAAGGCCTCCGCGCTCTCTCCCATGCCCCACCACCCTTCCCGCTTCCCCGAAGCGTCCTCGCCGAGGCGCAGCGGCGTCCACCCCTCGGCGCCTGCCACACCCGCAAACACCTGGTAGGCCGACACATGGCCAAAATGGAGGTAGGGAGACAGCTGCGAGACCGCTTCCCGGTCCGGGTGATTACCGTCCTGGGCATATCTCGGCAGACGCTCGCGGAGAAAGCGGTCCAGCAGACGTGCTCCCGGTTCCTCCCCTCCTGCATAGGGAACCGGAGCAACCCCAGGGTCGATGGGCAGATCCGCAAGAAAGGACGGAGAGAGAAGTTGATCGCTTCGTGCGGGGGGCCATCGCCGGTCCACCGACTCGGGGAGAGCCGCCGGAGACCGCGGCGTCCAGCCTGTGAAGGGGTCCGACTCGGGCCCCAGGTCCAGCCAGTCGGGGAGGGACTTCTGGAGAAAGCGACGGAAGTGATAAGCGGAGGGATACGCCTTTCCCGGCAAGCGCATGGGCAATAGACCGTTTCCGTCGACGACCTCCAAGCGCACGGGCGAGCGGGCCGCGGCGGCGGCCAACATATTGGGGAGGAAGAAGGTCGGAAAATCGTCCCCGACGACGACGACGGCCTTTTCCATCAGAGTCTCGAGGAGCCCAGCACCCGATCCGGTCGACGTCTCGACGTAGGGAAAATACGTCACGCCCCTCGGCAGCGGCGCCGCCACCTTCTCCGCCATGCCGTCCATCACGAAGCGGTGGAGTCGATGCGAGGCGAAGTCGTACCCCGCCCGCAGTGCCTCGAGGATCACCAAGGGGCGATCCGATTCGACGCACCAGGCCAATGCACGGTCCAGGGCATGGTTCCAATGGAGACGGCGGGCCGAGGTCATCCAGTAGAGGACGTAGTCTCCTTCCCGGTTCAGGTCCCGATCCGGGGTCACGCGGACCCGGGCGTGGACTCCCTCCGGGCCTACCGGGTCGGCGGCGGCCACATCAGCCCAGCGTGGGGAGGACGTCGGATCAGACACGGCTTGTTCCTTCAGGGAGAGGGCGGGAGGGAAGACCGACAGCCGGCTCGATGAAGAGGCCCATGCCGAACACGACGAGGAGGTTGGTCAGAAGGAAGAACAGCGCCTCTTCGAGTGGGATGCCGGCGAGATTGAATCCGACGAGATGTTCCGGCG
>JAHEKK010000567.1 GCA_024638395.1 Gemmatimonadota bacterium
GTCGAGTCAGGTTGCTTCGGCGAAGCCCGTCTCGCAACCGTGTGGGCAGGGACCAGCGACCACTCTACCCGTGATCTCGTGGTGTGGACTGGCCCTTGATCCCAGCCGGCTCATTGGCGTTCGAGATCGTGTTGGTTGGGATCGAGCGAACGGCCCCGCCCCGTTGTTTCGCTCCCCAGCGCGTGCGCCTCCAGGAGATCCATTCGGTTCCGCCCTTCGAGTCCGGAGTCCTTCATGGGCCTTCGGAGGGGCCGGCGAGTTCTCGCCCCTCTGCTCGAGCCAGCCAGATCACGTCCGCGGAGAACGAATATGTGAGCAGCGCGAGGGCGGCCCCTGCGACGGCGTGCGAGACCCATGGGGGGATGATGGGACCGAGGCATACCAGCAAGACGACGCCCTGCACGACGCATACGGTCTTGCGGCGGAAGCTGGGCGGCAGGTCCCTCCGAAGAGCCGGCCAGATCCAGCTTGCGGCAACGAACATGTAGCGCATGGCGCCAATCAGAATCACCCAGGCACCGGCTTTGCCTGCAAGCCACACCAGTGCAGCGAGCACCAGAATCAAGAAGGCGTCGAGCTCCATGTCGAAGCGGGCTCCGAAGGCCGAGCTGGACCCGGTCTTTCGCGCGAGCCAGCCGTCTACTCCATCCAGCACCAACGCCAGGGTCGCCACCAGGATCACCCACCAATGTCCCGCGGCCGCATGGATAGAAGGGTAGACCACGAGGGGCGTCAGGCTGACCACCAGGGTCGATCGAGCGAGCGTGACCCGGTTGGCCGCACCCAGGCCGGCGCCATTCAGCGCAAGGGGAACGCGCGCGAGGACCCACCCTCCGACGACCAGGTACAGCGACAGCGTCTGGAGGAGATAGGTGGCCGGGAGGCCCAACAGGGCCCAGGTTGCAGTCGCCGGAGCGGCCAGGACCAACAGTCCCGCACCGACGTCCGGCGCGGCGCGGGTGAGACGCCTTCGGTCGACGGCGGCCCGGGTCGTCATCGGCAACGTTTTCGGCTCATGGGCAATCATCATGGAGGACACCACCACCGCGCGGCAATTCTGGATCGGTCGGCCCGGTAACGGCGAGATCGTCGAGGCAACCATTTCGCCGACCGGAGCGAATGAGGTTCTGGTCCGAACCCTGTACTCGGGGATCAGTCACGGAACCGAAATGCTGGTGTACCGGGGTCTGGTGCCGGAGTCTGAGTACCGATCCATGCGAGCCCCGTTCCAGGAGGGCTCCTTCCCCGGCCCCGTGAAGTATGGGTACATGAGTGTGGGTGAGGTGCTCCTTCAGGGATCACCGGATGGTCCGGGGGGCTCCGAGGAACTCGTGGGTCGCCGCGTCTTCTGTCTCCATCCCCACCAGACGAAGTACTGGGTTCCCCAGGAGGCGGTCGTGCCACTTCCGGACGGCCTCCCCGCTTCTCGGGCCGTGCTTGCAGCGAACATGGAGACGGCGATCAACGCCGTCTGGGACGGAGGACCCTCGGTGGGAGACCGCGTGATCGTGGTCGGCGCCGGGGTCGTGGGTTTGCTCATCGCGTGGTTGGTGGCGCGAATCCCGGGCGCCGACGTGACCGTGGTGGACGTGAACCCGGAACGGGAAAGGGTGGCGACATCTCTCGGTCTTCCATTCCGCGTCGATGTGCCGGAAGGCGTCAATGCGGATCTCGTCTTCCATGCCAGCGGCAGTCCCGATGGAGCTGCCACCGCCCTGTCAGCTGGCGGAAAAGAGGCCTCGATCGTGGAGGTGAGCTGGTTCGGTTCTCGTCCCGTACTTCTCCCGCTTGGGGGCGCCTTCCATGCCCGACGGCTCACGCTCCGATCCAGCCAGGTCGGTTCGATTCCGCCCTCTCGCGCTCCACGGTGGACCCATCGGCGCAGGATGGGGTTGGCCCTGCAGATGCTTCAGCATAGGGAGCTGGACGCCCTGATCTCCGGCGAGAGCGATTTCGACGACTTGCCGGAGCTCTTTCGACGACTGGACAGCGGCGGTGAAGATCCGCTGTGCCACCGGATCCGTTATGGGGCGCCCCGCGCACGGCCCGCCTCGGCTGACCCCGGTGGGTCCTGAGCTTTCCTAACCCCCTACCGATCCGTCCTTTCAAGGAGCCCTGAATCCGTGTACAGCCTGAACGTCCGCGATCACTTCATGATCGCACACAGCTTCGATGGCGAGGCCTTCGGACCCGCGCAGCGCCTTCACGGCGCCACCTATGTGGTGGACGCCACCTTCCGCAGGTCAGAGCTGGACCCGAATGGCATGGTCGTCGATATCGCGCTGGCCGCGGATGAGCTGAAGCGGGTCCTCGCCGACCTGAACTACCGCAATCTCGACGATGAGCCCGCCTTCGACGGAATCAACACGACGACCGAGTTCTTGGCTCGAGAGATCTTCGACCGGATGAGAGCCGCGATCCACGAGGGCCGCGTGGGGCCTCACGCCCCGGGGCTCGAGAGCCTTTGTATCACCCTCAACGAGTCCCACGTAGCGTGGGGGAGCTATGAGGGCGCGGTGTGACAGGTGCGACGTGCGCTGGATGGCGGTAGGTCTCGCATGTGGATAGTCGGCGGGCCTCCATGAGCGGACCGAGGCCCGAGCTACATCTGGTCATACCGGGCGCCATGGGCCAGCGGACCGGCGGGTACCGGTACGACGGCCACGTGGTAGAGGAGCTCACGGCCCGAGGGTGGCAGGTGACCGTTCACGAGCTCACGGGCGTCTTCCCCGGCCCGGATCCGTCGGCCGAATCCTCGCTTCGGGCGGCGCTCGAAGCCCTACCCGACGAAACAGTCGTGCTGATCGACGGGCTGGCCGGCGGAGGCCTTCCGCGGCCCGTGGGAGCTCACGCGGGTCGGCTCCGTCTCCTCGCACTCGTACATCATCCATTGGCTGACGAAACGAGCCTCACCGCCGAACGGGCGTCCGAGCTGAGGGAACTGGAGGCAGCCACCCTGGCGGCGTGCCGAGGGGTGATCGTGACAAGCGAATTCACCGCTCGGCGGGTCGGCGAGATGGGCGTCCCCGGAGGCCGCATCGTGTCCGTCCCGCCCGGGGTGGAACGCGTCCCGGGCAGGGCAGGGCCGCCGCTGGCCCGAACCCCCGCGGCGACCACGATCCTCTGC
>JAHEKK010000040.1 GCA_024638395.1 Gemmatimonadota bacterium
CGTGGGCGACGCGCATGCCGGTGACGGGCGTGATGGGAAGGTTTCGCTGGAGGCTCTGCCAGTTTGCCCCATCGTCGAAGCTGACATACAGACCGAACTCGGTCCCGGCATACAGCAGGCCGCGCCGCACCGGATCCTCGCGTACGGTCCGAACCGGGTAGTCAGCGGGGATGCCGTTCGTGCCGTCCGTGATCCTGCGCCATGTGGCGCCGTAGTCGTCCGTGATGAAGACGTGGGGCGCGAAATCGTCGAGGCGGTAGCGTTGCACGGCCATCACGGCGCGTCCCGGCGCGTGGGGGGACGCGTCGATCTCGTCCACCGTGCCCAGCTCCGGCATGTCCGCCGGCGTGATGTCCGTCCAGTTCCCTCCTTCGTCACGGCTGATCCAGACGCGGCCGTCGTCGGTGCCCGCCCAGATCACATCCGCGGTGTGGGGCGACAACGCCAGGGAAAACACGACGTTGTAGATCTCGACCCCCGTCACATCGGCGTTGATGGGCCCGCCGGATTGATGCTGGTGTTCCGGGTTGTCGGTGGTGAGGTCCGGACTCAGCGTCTCCCAGCTTACGCCGCCGTCTCGGGTCCGGTGGACGAACTGGGATGCGTGGTAGACCACGTCGGGATCGTGAGGTGACACCACCATGGGGGAGACCCATTGGAACCGGTACCGCAGGTCTCGCGTGGCCGATCCCAGCTGGAGCTGTGGATAGAGGTTGATGTTCCGCACCTGATCGCGGGACATGTCGTACCGGTCGATCACCCCGCCATAGCACCCGGCGTACACCACCTCGGGGTGATCCGGGTGCAGGGCCACCGGCCCCGTTTCGCAACCGCCCACGTTGAGCCAGGCCTCCTTGGGGTGGAGGAGGTTGGCGCTGGTCCAGGCAGGAACGGAAATGGTCGTGTTATCCTGCTGGGCACCGTAGAGACGATACGGAAAACCGTTATCGACGATGACGTCGTAGAGTTCTGCCGTGGGCTGGTTCTGGTAGGTGGACCAGGTCTCCCCGCCCGTTACCGTGACCTGCCCCCCGCCGTCGTCGGCCACCACCATGATCTCCGGATCCAGTGGGTTGATCCACAGATCATGGACATCGCCGTGGGGCACCGGAATCGGGTCGAACGTGCGTCCGCCGTCGACGGACCGATAGAGCGACGTGTTGAGCGCATATACGGTGTTCTGATCCTTGGGGTCGGCCTGAACGTGGGTGTAGTACCACGCTCGCTGCCTCAGCTTGTTCTCATCGTTGACCCGGGCCCACGTTTCGCCCCCATCGTCGGAGCGGTACACGCCGCCGTCGGGCTCGGCCTCGACGATCGCCCAGACCCGTTCAGGATTCGCCGGGGACACGGAAACGCCGACCTTCCCCACAAGCCCTTCCGGCAGGCCACCGCCAAGCTTCTCCCAGGTGTCGCCTCCATCCGTCGTCTTGTACACCCCGCCTTCCTGAGCCCCCGAAATCATGGCCCAGGGCTTCCGCTCCGCCCGCCACATACCGGCGTAGATCTCCCGAGGGTTGCGCGGGTTCATGCTCAGATCGGCGGCTCCCGTGGAGTCGTTCAGAAAGAGCACGTTTTCCCAGGTCTCACCCCCGTCCGAGGACCGATAGACGCCCCGGGTCTCGTTCTTTCCGAAAGGACGGCCGAGGGCCGCCAGATAGACGAGATCCGGGTTCCTGGGATGGACTTCGAGGCGTCCGATCTGGCCCGCGTCGCCAAGCCCTGAGAACGCCCACGTCTTTCCGGCATCGGTGGACTTCCACACGCCGCGCCCGGTGGACGTGTTCCCCCGGATGTCCGCGGATCCCATGCCGGCGTAGATGACACTGGGGTCCGCGCCGGCGACGGCTACGGCACCCACCGACCCGCCGAAATAGTCATCGGAAATTGGCAGCCAGGTGACGCCGTAGTCCTCGGTCTTCCACATTCCACCGCCCGTCGTACCCATGAAGAACGCGGCGGGGTCGTCGGGCACTCCCCAAACCGCCGACGAGCGACCGCCTCGGTACGGGCCCACCATCCGAAACTCGAGCCCCTCGAGGAGCGACGGATCAACGACCGGGTTCCCCGGCGGTACCGGTATCTGTGCCGTGCCTCCCTCGGCGCCGGCCAGGGACAGGAAGACGGTCAGGAGGACGGCGAGAACACGCATGAAGAACTCCAACTCGGGGGTACGGCGGGCCCGTTCGAAACGAGGCGGCACCGTAGGCTCGCTCCCAACACGTGTCAATGGATCTTTCCGGCTTGGGTAACCCGTCCGCGGGCATGACCGTATACTTCGACGTATGGCCATATCCCGAACGGCGCGCCGGATTGTGTTGGGAATGGGGGTCTCCATGGCGGCCTCCGCGCCGGCCCACGCCCAGCAGGTCCGGGGCACCGTGGTCGATCCAGCCCTCGAGGCCCCGGTGGCGGACGCGCTCGTCATCATGGTGAACGAGGCTGGCGAGCGGGTTGCGACGGTGTTCACCGCCGACAACGGTCAGTTCCTCATAGAGGTGCCGGTGGCAGGCGCATACATGGTAGGCGTGACCCGGCTTGGGTACCAGAAGGCGATCACGCCGACCTTCAGCGTATCAGACGACGACGTGGCCATGGACATCCTCCTTCCCGCCGATCCCGTGGCCCTGGGCGAGATGACGGTGGAATCGAACCGTAATACCCCCGACGCGGGTCGGCTCCGGGGCTTCCTGCCCGGTGAGCGGAACGCGGGCACGCTGATTGGCCGCCTTTCCCGGGTCGAGATCGATGCCGTCGGTCCCCAGACGGACATGGTCGGACTCCTGGGCCGCATGAACGTCCCGGGCCTCCGCGTCCGTCGGATGGCCCTTTCGGACGGAGGCCCGGCTCTTGGCATCTGCGTCGAGAGCGGCCGGAACCGCTCCGTGCTGGACAAGACGGCCAGCGCCGCCCTGGCCGAATCTCTCAGCAACCCCCGGAACAACCTCATGGGCACGAACGTCGGAAACGAGTGCGAAATGGCCGCGGTGTACGTCGACGGTCTCTACGTGGCGGAACCGGCCGACGTGCTGGCGGGGTTCACGGGAAGCGACATTGACCAGATGCAGGCCGTCGGTCCCCTGGAGGCCCTGGCGCGGTTCGGGGCCCGGGCCGCCAATGGCGCCCTCCTCATCTGGACGCGGAACGGCAACGACTAGGGAGGGTCTCCCTGGTCTGTCCTCGTCCATGACATGCCCCCACTGCGTCGCAGCCGGCGAGTTCTTCGGCGAACGGCAGGCCGCTCGAGACCTCAAGAGGTTCCGTAGGCGAGGGGCCAATGCGTCGACCCGCAAGCTCCTTGAGGCCCTGAGCACCGAAAACGTCGAGGGCCTCCGCGTACTCGACATCGGGGCGGGAGTCGGGGCGGTACACCTGGCGCTCCTGGAAGACGGCGCCCTACACGCAACCCACGTGGACGCCTCGGAGGCCTATCAGGCGGTCGCTGCTCTGGAGGCCGAGCGCCGGGGGTTCGGGCAACGCATCGACTACTTGGTGGGCGACTATCTCGATGTCGCGCCCCAGGTCCCCGCGGCCGACATCGTGTGCCTGGACAGGGTCGTGTGCTGCTACCCTGACGCGGAGTCGCTGGTGTCCACCTCGGCCACCGCTGCTCAGAGGCTCTACGGCGTGGTATTCCCCCTGGACCGCCGATGGGTAGGTTGGCTCATCCGGCTGGCCAACCTCTGGATGGCCCTGACGCGGAGCGCGTTCCGGGCGTACGCCCACTCCGAATCCCGAATTCGCTCCGCTGTCGAGAAGGCGGGCCTCCGTGAAGTCCACGCGAGCCGGAGCGGGATCTGGAGAATCCTTGTCTTTCGTCGCGACCCGACCTGACCGCGCCGATGTCACAGGAGTGACCCCCAGGTCGTTCATCGGTGTAACACGAGTACTGCACGAACCCGATGATCCTGATGGAGGCTCGACCCATTTCATGCCGCGGGAATCAACCGGCCTGGCCCGAGTGACCCGGCCCTCGGAGAGCGCGTTGAACCAGCCCCCCGAAGACGCGAGGATTCAGGAGATCTTCAGGGTGGTCTATCCGGCCCTCAGAGCCTACTGCATCCGGCTCACGGGCGACGGGGACCTGGCGAACGACATCGCGCAGGAGGCGTTCGTACGCCTCGTCAAGCATCAGATCGAAGGCGAGGATGCCGCCGTCCGGGTCTGGCTCTACAAAGTCGCGACCCACTTGATCCGGGACCGCCACCGGGTCGAGTCCAATCGGGCGCGTCTCCTTGCGGAGAACCCGATCTGGGACAGCCGCGCCGAGGGGCCGGACAAGGGCTTGGAGCGAAGGGAGACCAAGCGCCAGGTGAGGCGTGTCCTCGACAGGCTGCAGCCCCGCGACCGGGAGCTCTTGACCATGCGCTATGGTGGCTTTTCCTATCGTGAAATCGCGAAGACGCTGGGGATCGCACCGGCGTCGGTCGGGACGCTCCTTTCGAGGGCGCAACGACGATTCGCTGAAGGACTGGCCGGCACTCCTCTTGCTCCTTCGTCCGCACAAACGCAGGAAAACGAAGCATGACCGATCTCAGAGAAGGACGTATCCAGGCATTCCTGGACGGGGAGATGGCCGGACCGGATCGGGAGAGCCTCTTGAAGGAGATGGCCCGCGATTCGTCGCTTGCCGCCGCCGTCGAGCGCCAAAGGGCACGGATCGAGATGATCACCGCCGCCCTCGATGAGGCCTTTGAGGGTGACGAGGCGACACTGGACATAGACATGGCCTGGGAAGTCGTCTCGGAGGCGGCCGCAGGCGCAGCGACAGCTCCCCGTCCTCGACTCGCCCTCGAGGAAGGTGGGGCGGAGGAACCCCCCGTCACGACGAGGAGATCGTCCGGGCCGGGCGGGCTTCCTGTCTCCTTCGCGAAGGCCGCCGCTCTGCTGTTGGTCGCCACCGGCGTCGGAGCCGCGACGGTGCCGGGATCACCCGTCCGTGCCTGGCTGTCGGACTGGTACGGACCCGAACGCCCCGCCTCGGGCGCGCTGGAGAGCCCCGCGCTGGAGACCTCGGGACCCGAGCTGGTTGGCCTCAGGCTGCCGGCGACCGGCGACCCGTTGGAGGTGTCCGTCGCGGGGCGCCTCACGGCGCCCCTCCGGGTCTCCATGACCGATGGGGCGGAGTTGGAGGTCGTGGCGGAGACGGGTACTCGCTTCGCGACCAGCCGAGGCCGAATCGATGTCTCAGGAGTCCAGGGCACCCTCGAGGTTCGAATCCCCAGGGCACTGGCGGAACTCCGCCTGACGGTGGGCGGAGAGACGTTCCTCAGGAAGTTCGGTGCCGAGGTCGAGATCCTCCGGGCCGGAGTCGACACGCTCCCCACGGAGTTCGTGTTCGCCCCTGCGGCGGAATCGGACCCGGTTCCGTGAGGAGCCAGCCGGACCGGTGGGCTCGCGCCGGCGCCCTCGATGCAGGGATTGCGTTCGCGCTCTCCCTGACGCTGCTGGCCACTTTCCCGGCGTTCGTGTCGGGCCAGGCCGCGGCAGGGACTACGCTGACCGGGCGAATCACCGGGTCGGCAGCGGGAGACACGGTACCCCTGCCTCACGCAGTGATCCAGCTGATCTCGGCAAGGCCTCAGGCAGCGGTTGCCGATCCGAGCGGGACCTACACGCTGAGGGGAGTTCCCGGAGGTGAGGTCCGGCTCCGGGTGGTCCACAGCGGTCTCGATCCCCTCGAGGTGACGGTGATGCTCCCCGCGTCCGGGACCGTGGAGCTCGACCTCCACCTTTCCGGCCGACCCGTCGAGTTGGGAGTGATCGACGTCCGAGGCCGCGGAGGCCGCACCGTCTCGGAAGTCGGGAAGTCCCAGGGGGCATCGTCGGCGACGGACGCCCTCGACCTGGAAGCGGAGGCGCTGAGGAGCACGACGGGGATCGCAGAGCTCGGCTTGACGGAAGCCAGCCGGGGATCAGGCAGCGAACCTCCCGACCCGGCCGGCCTCCTCTTCATGCGAGGGTCCACGGCGGACCTCAAGCTCGTCTTGCTGGACGGCGCACCGATCCACACCCCCTTCCATCTGGGCGGTCTGTTGGAACCGATCCAGACCTCCACCGTGGGACGGACGCGGCTCTTCCTCGGCGGAGCGCCCGCCCGGTACAACGGCGGTCTTTCCCATATCCTGGAGATCGAAACCCGGACACCCCTGGTCGACGGCCCCCAGGGGCGCTTGTCGGCGGATCTCATGGGGCTTTCGGGGAGCGGTGAGGTGGGCCTGGGCCCGTTGTCCGTCCTGGCGTCGGGGCGGCAGCTCCACGGCATGGCCAACGCCATGTTCGCCCAGGGCCGCCAGCCCTACGGATACGACGATGTCCTCGTCCGGGGAGACCTGCAGGTGGGTGCCGGCACCCTTTCCCTCACGGCCTTCAGAAACCGGGAATCCGTCCACCTGGATCCCTTGGGCGAGCTTCAAGACCAGGGGGCAACCCTGGAAGCATTGAGCTCACTGGGCCCCGTGGCGCGAGACGCGTCGTGGTCCAACGCCCTGATTTCTCTTCGTCACCGACAACCCGTCGGACGATGGACGGTGGAGGGAACGGCTTCCATCAGTCGATACGACGCGGAGCTCCCGGTCGGCGACTCGTCCCTTGCCATCCTCAGCGGTGCGTCCACGAAGCGCCACGTGGCTGTCGACGCCGGGAGACCCATGGATTGGGGGAGCGCGTCGTTGGGACTCACATATGAAGAGGTGTCCGTCCACGACGCAGCCGAGGAATTCCTGGACCAGCCCACCCTTTCCAGCAGCACCATGCAAGGGCGCCTGGCCGGCGGATACGTCGAGGCATCAAGGAACCTTCGTGGCATGACCCTTCGCGGAGGCCTCCGGGCCGACGCCTTCGAAGGGGCCGAGGGATTCGAGATCTCGCCCCGGGTGTCCCTCCTCTGGCCCATGTCCGAAACCGCCCTTCTCAGGCTCGCCGCCGGGCGCTACAGCCAGTTCGCCCGCCGTTCGGACCCGGCCGTTCCGTCCGATCTGGGCATCCAGTCCACGGAATTCCGCGAGCAGCCGCTCCTGTCCGTCGCCACGTCCACTCATCTCGTGGCCTCCATCGATCAACGGCTGACCCCAAGCGTCACGGTGGGGGTCGAGGGCTTTGCCAAGGCGTTCGATGGTCTCCCTGACGCTGAAGGTGGCCGGGTGAACGCCTCGGGCATGGACATCCGAGTGGCGACGACCTCGGGTGCGACACGGGGTTGGCTCGGCTACACCCTTACCTGGTTCTGGTCGGATTCCGACGCCCTCGCGACGGCCCAGTTCTCCGGACACCATCTGCTGACCGCAGGGGCCTCCGGAACCCTCGGTCTGCTCCAGGGAGCAGCCCGGGTTTCCTACGGCAGCGGGCTCCCCTTCTCCAGCGTCCCCTTCAGCGACAGGGCGGGCCAGGGCGATGCGCTGGCGGGCTCGGATCCCGAGGTTGCGGGAGCGGGAGGATCTACTGGATCCACGGTGCCCGCCCCCGAACAGAGTTTCCTTCGGGTCGACCTGACCTTCTCGGGCGATTGGACCGTCAGGGAAGTGGCGGGTCGGCGATGGACCCTTTCGCCCTACTTGCGGATCCTGAACGCCCTGGACCGACGGGATTCGCTGTTCTACTTCTTCGAGCCGTGGCGCTCCGATGGGCCCCGGCCCCTGGCCGAACTTCCCATCCTCCCGGTTGCCGGCCTGACCTTCTCCTTCTGATCGCAGCCGACGTGTCCGGCTGAGGGCGGTCATCGGGGAACGTCAGTCACGTACTGGCGGGTCCTGATGGATGGGCCGCGGCGACCCCCCGGGGTTCCCGTTCAGCCGGCGCCGTCCGCCTCAGGCGTCCTCTCGGTAGAAGACGAGGAGAAAACCTTCGCCGTCGTCATCGGCGCCCACGGCCACGGAGACTTCACGTTCGTCGTCACCTGAGCGGCTTCTCCACTCGATCCTGCCTTCGGTGCTTTCGCGCCCGCTCGACACCGAACCGGCCACCGAGACCTCGCCGTCGGGCATCTCGTCCTGGTACCACCGCAGGACGGCCTCAGGGCTCTCATCGATGCGGAACAGAACGGCGCCGACGCGCCCGTCGTCGGTCGTGGCGGAAAACAAGCGCTTCTCCACCCGCGCATCGGGATGTACGGGCACCCAACCCGGCACCGACCCGGCCTGCCCGCCGGCGCCGAAGTGGATGTCGTCATCAGGCGTGGAGATTCGCAGGAATCCCCCCTCGTCGTTACCCCGAAGCTCGATCTCGGTCTCGCCACCCGGTGTACGGATGGTCAGGACACCACCCGACTCGTCAGCCTCGCCATTGAAACGGACGGTCTGGCCGCTCTGACCCCCGAGCATGGACGGCAACTCGGAGAGATCCACGGAGACGACGTCGCCCGTCTCGCGGATTCGCAGCGTGACGGTTCCGTCTTCGCGATCGGTGGCCACCACCTCGACGTCCTCATCCACCACCTGGGCCAGATCCACGAAGGCGCCTACGGGATCCTCCCGGAAGTCCTGGAGGACCGAAGACGCCTGCTTGGCAACGAACAACCCGAGACCTGCCAGAGTGATGAAGCCCAGGGTGAAGAACCCGCCCAACACCACGAAGAACCACCCTACGGGAGAGAGTCCCGATTTCCTGTCCCTCCGAGTCACCTCGGCATAGGGGTCCGCCGCCATCCCGTGCCTCCCTGGTCAGAGTCTCTGTGTGGCCTCTCTACGGATTCGACGTCTCTTTTGTTTCGGGGGCGATCCGCCCCGTGAGGGGACATGACATCCGGGCGCCCCGCTTCGGCCGGTGAAGACCCCTCCCGTTCCTCCCGGAAAGGTGCCGGCTCGGGGTCCGCCTCGCCCCTTCCGGGCGTCGCCCGTACTTTCTCCGCCCCAGTCTACGGCGGCCTGAGGGCCCCACGAGATCGAGCCACCCCGAGCATTCATGATCCAGGGATTCGTCCAGGCCGCAACGGTCTACCTGATTCTCGGCGCCGCGTTCGCCCTCCCCTTCCTGTGGCGGGGCGCCGGCCGCATCGATCCCGCGGCCGCCCGGGGCACCCTCTCGTTTCGGCTTGTGATCATGCCGGGTGTGGTCGCCCTCTGGCCCCTCCTACTCTGGCGCTGGTGGCATGCCAGCAGGACAGACGCGTGAAGCGACGGCACCGGAAGGCACACCGCCTGATGACCGTGATTCTGGGTGTGGTAAGCCTCATACTCCTGGCCCTCGCCCTTCGGGTCCGAGTGGACCGCCCGGTGCCGGCAACGTTCGAGGCCGGAACGGAGGCCGGCGTCCCCGGGGGGGAAATACCGTGAGCCATCGCTACACCGGCGTGGGTTGGACACGGCAGAAGAAGCGGTACGACGGGATCGTGTTGGCTTTCGCCCTGCTCTATGTCACGGCCTTCGCGGCCATCACGCTCGCGACCCAGGTCAGTGTTACGGCAGAGACGGTCGTGATAAGGGCCTCGGGATCCTTGGCCTTCCTCATGCTCACGCTCGCCCTCCTCATCGGCCCTCTGGCCCGTCTGGACTCCCGCTTTCTACCGCTTCTTTACAATCGCCGCCACCTGGGTGTGGCCACGTTTCTCGTTGCCCTCGTCCACGGGCTGTTCTCCCTGGTCCAGTTCCATTCCCAGGGCGTGCTCCACCCCGTCGTCAGCGTACTCGTCGGCGATGGAAGCTTCATGGGCAACGGCCCTCTCCCGTTTCAGCCGTTCGGGGTGGCCGCCCTCGTCGTGTTGTTCCTGATGGCCGCCACGAGCCACGATTTCTGGCTCGCGAATCTTGGCCCTACCCTCTGGAAAGCCCTTCATATGGGCGTATATCCGGCGTATGTGGCGCTCTTGGCCCACGTGGGCTTCGGGGCTCTTCAATCCGAAGGCAAGATGATTCTGTGGCCCGCGCTGGGAGCGGCGGCTTTGGCCGTCTTCGGAACCCACGTGGCTGCGGGGTTCAAGGAAGCACCTGTCGACCGGCCGCTGCCCCTCGTCGAGCGGCAGGGTAGAGTCCGCCTCGTCGCTGCGAACCACATCCCCGAGGGAAGAGCGGTCATTGTGCGCCTCGGCGGCGAGCGGGTGGCCGTGTTCCGGAACGGCGACCAGATCTCATGCGTTTCAAACGTGTGCCGCCATCAGATGGGGCCCCTGGGCGAAGGACGCATCGTCGACGGTTGCATCACTTGCCCGTGGCATGGTTATCAATACGACCCGGTTACGGGCTGCTCCCCTCCCCCCTACACCGAACGCATCGAGACCTGGAACGTGGTGATCGAAGACGGATACGTGTGGGCCGACCCCGAGCCGAACCCGTTGGGGACCCCGGCTCGGGTCGCGACCCATCGACTGGACGGGGAAGCGTGATGCCCTGGCGCCGAGAGCCTGGCCGACCTCGGAGACCCGAGATGCACATCGATTCCAGCCCGTCGGTTTCGTTCGGGAGGCAGCCGTGAGCGACGGAAAGAGGGACTTCTACGTCGGGTACATCGAGAAGGCGCCCGCGGCCCTCGGGCGATGGCTCAAGGCCCTTGCCGCGGCCACCCTCGCCGGCGCAGTGCTCTCGGGCGTCTTGATCGGGATGGGACAGCGGCAACTTCCGGAAGCGACCTTCGACTACGGGGTCCGCACCGAATGGTCGGGTTACCTCGTCTCCGATCCGTTCCCGGCGCTCCTGACCCGGGACAACGGGGGCGAAATCGCGCGAGTCCATCTCGTGGCGGTGGGCAAGCACGGAGCGGATGAGACCGTCACGCCGTATGTGGGACGATGGGTCAGTCTGACCGGCACGCTGATCCACAGGGGAAACCAACGCATGCTCGAGTTGGAGCCGGCTTCGATCGCGGCCGATGCGGCGCAGCCCCCCGCCCCGAATCCGGAACCCATCCAGGATCTGGGTGTCCACGATGTCCAGGGCGAGGTCGTCGGCTCGAAGTGTTTTCTCGGCGTCATGAACCCCGGATCCGGGACCGCCCACCGGGCCTGCGCCCGCCTGTGCCTCCTTGGTGGAGTGCCTCCGATGTTGGCGGTGACCAGGCCCGATGCGTCCGTCGAGGGATGGGTCCTCGCTGGACCGGAGGGAGGAGATCCCGGAGACGCCTGGTTAGATTTCGCGGCCGAAGCTGTTGCGGTGACGGGTCGGGTGGTGAGAGTGGGCTCGACTACGTTCCTCTACGCAGACCCGCTCAACATCCGGAGGCTGGATTGACCAAGCGCGACAGTGCCCGTGAGGGTCTGAGGCCGACGTCGCCCCGGTCCCGGAGGGCGACCAGCTATCCCGTGGCGGAGGATGTCCTACCGCAGCAGGATCTCCGATCGGGACGGTACCGTCTGACCTTCGCCCGCTCCCTCGATGAGCTCCGTGCCGTCCAGCGGCTCCGCTTCGAGGTGTTCAACCTCGAGTTGGGAGAGGGCCTGGAGAGTTCCTTCGCATCGGGCCTGGACGAAGACGATTTGGACGGCGCTCTCCACCATCTGGTGATCCAGGACGAAGAATCGGGCCTGGTCGTGGGCACCTATCGGATGCAGACGGCAGCCATGGCGGCTGCCAACGATGGCTTCTATTCCGCTCGTGAGTTCGACCTCTCGGGCTTTCCACTCCCAATGCTCGACGCCGTCGTCGAGGTGGGACGGGCCTGCATTGCCCGGGAACATCGAAGCCGACGGGTGCTTCACCTTCTCTGGAGGGGCCTGGCCCAATACCTGACCTGGACGGGCAAGCACTATCTCTTCGGATGCTGCTCCCTGGCCACCCTGGACGGCCGTATCGGGAACCAGGTCCACACCCAACTCGTGGCAGACGGCCACCTCCACGGAGGGGTCATGGCATGGCCCCTCCCAGGCCTGGAATGCGGCCTCCACGACCACGGAGATACAGGGGCGGAGCCCTTCGAGATTCCACCCCTGTTTCAGAGTTATCTGAACCTGGGAGCGAAGATCTGCGGCCCTCCGGCCGTGGACCGTGCTTTCAAGACCATCGACTTCCTGGTGGTTCTGGACGTCCGCGACCTGGACCCTCATGTCTACCGCAGCTTCTTCGGGTAAGGCCGGCACCGCGCCCCTCCCAGCCGACCGGGAGGCCCCGCAGGTCGCCACGGCGACCGAGACTCCCCCCGCCCCGGCGATGGGACTGAAAGGCGTGGCGCGGATCGCCTGGAGGATCCCTGCCATCCTCGTCGGTACCGCGGTGTTGGCCACGGGCCTTCTCGTGTCCTGGGTACCCAGCCTGGCTGCGGGCCGCCACGCTCCGCGTTGGAGGGCGTCCTGCCGCCAAGTGGTCTTTCGGCTCTGGGGCACGGGGATGCTACGGACGCTTGGGGTGCGAACCACCGTGGCGGGGACCCGGCCTCCACCGGGGCGACTGATCGTTTCGAACCATCTCGGCTATATCGACATCGCCACCCTCTCCTCGATCCTGCCCGCCGTCTTCGTCTCGAAGGCCGAAGTCCGGGCCTGGCCCTTCTGGGGCCCCATGGCGGCCATGGGCGGAACCATCTTCATCGACCGGGGCCGAAAGCGGGACACGGTCCGGGTGCTCGGGGAAATGGAAAAGGCCCTATCGAGG
>JAHEKK010000041.1 GCA_024638395.1 Gemmatimonadota bacterium
CGCACGGACCCGCCGGACCGTTTCCAGGCGCGTAGAGCGCCCCTCGGGAGTCGCCGAGACGTCGAGGACGACCACCTCGTCGGCCCCCTGTGCTTCGTAGGCGGCAGACAGGGCTGCTGGATCTCCCTGGTCCACGAGTCCCTGGAACTTCACGCCCTTCACCACCCGACCCCCCCGGACGTCGAGGCATGGAACGACGCGGACCGTCAACGACATGGAGGTGACTCCTCGATCATGCTCCCGCCTCCAGCCAGCCGGAAAGCAACGCCGCCCCGTACTGTCCCGACAACTCGGGATGGAACTGGCATGCGAGCACCGGGCCCCGCTCGACCGCCGCAACGAAACGACCCCCGTAGTCGGACCAGGCCACCGTCCAGCCTTCGGGCGGTTCCTCCAGGCGATAGGAGTGGGCGAAGTACCCGTATCCCGACCGAAGGATGCCAGGGCCTCCGGGAGCCTCGACCTTGTTCCATCCCATGTGGGGCACGCGGCCAAGAGACGGATCAAAGCGCCTGGCCGAGCCCTTCAAGATCGACAACCCGACGGCTCCCGGGGCCTCCTCGCTTCCCTCAGCGAGGAGCTGGAGCCCGAGGCAGACGGCCAGCGTGGCGCGCTCCGAACGAACCCGATCCTTCACGGCCTCGTCCAGGCCACCGGACCGGACCGCGTCCAGGGCCGCGGAGAAGGCACCCACTCCTGGGAGCACAACCCGCGGGCTCTCGGCGATCAGTTCAGGATCGTCGGTGACGTCGACGGCGTGTCCCAGCCGGTGGAACGCGGCCCGTACGGCGGCGAGGTTGGCGGTACTCGTCCGCACCACGCGGATGGGGGCATCCGTCACAGGACGCCCTTCGTCGACGGAACCCCTTCGCCACGGACGGAAAGGGCGTCTCGCAACGCCAGCGCAACGGCTTTGAACGCAGCTTCGATACGGTGATGATCGTTGGCCCCCCGCAGCACGTCCACGTGCAATGTCAGACCGGCAGTCTGGGCCAGGGACGAGAAGAAGTGGGGCACGTTCTCGCAGGAAAGAGCGCCGACCCGCTCTCGGCGCAGTCCCAGGTCGGCGGAACAGAAGGGCCGGCCGGATACATCGACCACCGCCCGGGCCAGCGCCTCGTCCAACGGGGCGTAGGCGTGAGCGAACCGGCGGATGCCCCCACGGTCCCCCAGCGCCTGGGCGACGGCCGCGCCGAGCGTCAGCGCCGCGTCTTCCACGGTGTGGTGATCATCTACCTCCAGATCGCCCTTCGCCGTCAGCGTAAGGTCCCATCCGGCGTGGAAACCGAGCGCGGTGATCATGTGATCCAGAAAGCCCACGCCGGTCTCGACCTGCAGCCTCCCACTTCCGTCCAGGTTCAGCTCCACGGCGAGGGACGTTTCCTTGGTCGAGCGCGAAACGGATCCCGTGCGGCCCGTGTTGCTCATACGGCTACCTCCTCCAGATCCAGGGTGGCGGAGAGCGCCGAGGCCGCCGCCACCGTGATCGCCGCTCCCGATCGAACCAACGCCTCCCTCTCCATCTCACCTCCTCCGGGGGCAATCACGCCTATGGGGACCACACCGGCCGCCGCAGCGGCCCTCATGTCGTCAGGGGTGTCGCCGTAATACCAGGCCGTCGACACTCCGATCTCCGCGAGGGCGAAGCGGACGGGCTCGGGGCTGGGCTTGAGGGGAGCGTCTTCCCGGCAGACGACGACCCCGAACAGATCGTCGATCCCGTGCTCCACCAAGAACCGTTGCGCATCGGCACGGGGCCGACCCGTCACGATCCCCAGGGGCCCCCGGGCGGCCGCCGCTTCAAGCCCCTCCCTCGGGAGGATGAGGGACTCCGTCTCGCGCAGTCCAGGCCTGCCGTTCGTGCCCTGATACAGGTCCTCGAAACGACGGGTCACTTCCGCCAGGTCTGCCTCGGTCCCGCCGGCCAGGAGGATCTCGTGGGTCAGCGCCCAGTCGTCATTCGCGTTACCGCGGGCCTTGACGCGCGCGATGTCACCGGGCGTGATGGTGAGCCCGTAGGACCGGCAGGTTTGTACGATGGCCTCGCGGTACGATGACCCGACATCGACCAACACGCCGTCCATGTCGAAGAGAAGGGCTTGGGGCTGAATCAGCACCTTCACGGCCTCGTTCAAGCGCTCCAGCTCTTCGGCGCTCCTGGGCACGGTGATGCGAACGTGTTCGGGAAGGTGCGGGAAGGAGCGGACCCGGATCCCCTGGGCCTGGAGCCCAGCCGCGACCCACGAGGGACGCGGCAACCGGGCCGTGACGAAATTGGCCTGCGATGGCACGGGATCCCCACCGAGGCCGCGGAACATGTCCATCAGCACCGACCGTCGGTCACGGGTCTCGGCAACGAAGGCCTCCATGCGGGCCCGGCCCGTCGCGAGGCGCAGCCGGGCCACCTCCAGACCCAGGCTAGAAACCGGGTACGGGCCGCCCACGTTCCGCATGGCGGCAATGCGCTCCGAAGTCGAGACGGCATAGCCGACACGAAGGCCGGCCAACCCCCAGGCCTTCGACAGCGTCCGCACCAACACGACGTTCGGGAACTCGAGGAGTGCCGCCGAAGGGTCCTCGTCGCCGAACTCGACATAGGCCTGGTCCACCAGGAAGGTCACGTCCCCGGGCAAGCCATCTGCCAGTGCGACCAACTGGTCGGTGGTCGCGGCCGTGCCCGTAGGGTTATCAGGCGAGATGACGGCCACCAGATCGGTCTCTTCGTCCGTGGCCAGGGCCAGTTCGTCTAGAGGGAGCACCCCCCAGCCATGGGGAATCTCCTGGATCCGGGCCCCGGCCATCCGAGCGAAAGCCGGAATCATCTCGAAGGTCGGGACCGGGTACGCCACCTTCCGTCCGGACCGCACGAAGGCCCTGAACACACGATCCAGCGCGTCGTCACCGCCGGTGGTCACCAGGACCCGGTTCGGATCCACGCCCAGCAGAGCGGCCAGATCCGCCTCCAGACCACTCGGCTCCAGGTAGTCCCGGAGCAGATCAGGCAAGCGGTCACCGAGCCGGCCCAACACATCGGCGGAAGGTCGGTCCCCCTCGTTTCGGCTCAGGTCGAGGATGGGCCGGCTCTGTGCCGGACCCACGCGTGACCGGCTGCTCATGGCACGATCTGGGACGGCTGCGTCACCACGAGGTCCGTTCCCCCCCGCGCTTTCACCTCCAGCAGGAGCTCGGGCAGAGATGAAAGGGGAACGGCCGCCCGCACGGCATACCCATCTTCGCCATGGAGTCGGGAAACCGTCGGATGGCGCATGCACGGAAGAATCTCGACGAGGCCGGGCAGATCATCACCGCCCACGTTCACCTCGAGCATGACTCGACTCCGCCCATCGAGTACAGAGCGGATCAGGAGAACCAGATCCTCGACCCGGGATCCCAAAGAGGAATCGTCCACGGCCGCGGGGTTGGCGTAGAGACGGGTAGACGACTCCATGACCACATCGATGATCTCGAGTCCGTTGCTCCGTAGCGTAGCGCCGGAAGCGGTATTGTCGATGATGAGATCCGCGTCCTCTGGTGGAAACGCCTCCGTGGCGCCGTACGAGCGCACGAATGTGGCCTCGAAGGGCTGATCCGCAATCCACCGCCGCGCCAACTCCACGTACTCGGACGCCACGACCAGCCGTCGATCCGTGGGCAAGCGCCCGTCCTGGAGCAAGGACTTCGGCGCGGCCACCACGACTCGCACAGGGTCGAGGCGGGTGTCGACCAGCTCCACCAGCTCTGCGCTCAGCTCCGCAACCCAATCGGCGCCCGCGAACCCAACATCCCGGCTGCCGGCGTGAAGCATCTCCACCACGTTCTGGGGCTTGAGCATCTTGGCCTCGAATCCGGACACCGAAAAGGACGGCCGATATCCCCTGTCGAAGGTCTTCACCTTCATCCCGGCTTCGGACAGCAGGGTGAGCACGCCATCCTGCATCCGGCCCTTGGGCAGGGCCAACTGCAGCGGCCGGGACTCGTCACCTGGCGAGGCCCCGACGGTTTCGGTCCGGTCGCCGGGACTTTTCCGGTCGCCGTCTTCCGGCTCCGCCCTTCTATTCACCATCGATCCGGTTTCCATAGATCTACCATCCTCGCCAAGGAGATTCCGCCGTAGTGCACCGACCCGCGGTCGACTCCAGGGGGCGTTCCTCCGGTCCATAGTCAAGAAAAAGCGCCGACCCAGAGAGGAGCCGGCGCTTCGGAGCTTTGCATGTTGTCAGCGATCCGCTAGCCGGCCACCCCCGTAGAATGGCGATGCACGCCATGATAGGCGTGGTGGGCCCGGTGGGCATGCCCAGGACGGGCCGCGGGGAATCGGATGCTGTCGTTCATTGGACGCGTAGGTTCGGGTTGGAGGCGTGCACTGTCAAGGCAGGGCTGGGGTCGCAGTTGGTGCCCGCCGATGTCCGGTGGCCTGCTCGTAGGCGTAGACCAACTCGATGAGCCGGCCTTCCGACCAGGCGTCTCCCAGAAACTGGAGCCCCACCGGAAGGCCTACCGACACGTATCCCATAGGAACCGTAATGGAGGGGAATCCCGTCGGAGGCGATAGCTGATAGCTGTTGTTCCCGTCAGGCGTATTGAGGTCCCCGATGAGCCTGGGCGGGTTGGCCCAGGTGGGGAAGATCAGGGCATCCAGCTCCGCCTCGGACAGTACCCGGCGAACACCGGCTGCGAGGGTTGCTCCGTTGGCTTCGGCTTCCTGACAGCTGGGATGGTCATCCGCCGGGCCTTCGAAGGCCATGAAGGACTGAATGCGCCCCCGGATCGTCGGGTGGGTCTGCCCGCCCCGGGCAATCTCCTCCAACGTGCTGGCGGGAGCGCCGGGCCCCAGAGACTCCAGATAGCGCTCCAGGTCCCACCTGAAGCGTGGGCAGAAGAAGGTCCCGCTGATCGAGTCCAGCTCCACCACCTCAACGGAATCGACGATCTCGGCTCCGGCGCTTCTCAGATCCTCCAACGCCTCTTCGAAACTCTCGATGATCTCCGGATCCGCACCCTCCCGGTTGGAGAGGGTACGCAACACGCCGAGGCGGCTTCCTCTCAAGCCCTCGGGATCCAGATGGGCCAGATAGTCGACCTCGTCACGATCCCGGGCGGCCTCCGTAGCCGGGTCAGCCGCGTCATGGCCCGCCAGGACCTGAAAGACGATCACCGCGTCCGTCACCGTGCGCGCCATCGGTCCGCCGATGTCCCGATTGAGATACAGGGGTACGATGCCGTCCCGGCTCGTCAGGCCCATCGTAGACCGGATGCCGACAAGAGCCTGGTGCGCCGACGGGCCACGGATCGAGTTCCCGGTGTCGGTCCCCAGTCCGACGGTTCCGAAGCTCGCTGCGACGGCCGCCGCCGTTCCGCCGCTCGAGCCGGCGGTGACGCGCGTGGGGTCGTAGGGGTTCCGGGAGTATCCTGGAAGCGCCGAGCCCACGGTCTCGTAGGGCGAGAAGGCGAACTCGGCCATGTTCGATTTGAAGAGCACGATCCCCCCCGCTTCGCGCACGCGCCTCACCTGAAAAGCATCATCCGGCGGGACCGAGCCCAGGAGAGAAGCGGACCCGGCCGATGTGGGCAGATCCCCGGTGTCGTAGTTGTCCTTGACCACCACGGGAATCCCATGGAGAGGCCCCGTGAAGGCCCCGGTGGCCGTGAACAGGGAATCGAGCTCGGCGGCCCGATCCAGAGCGCCATCGTTCAAGGTCACGACGGTGTTGAGAGCCGGGCCGTGCTTGTCGTAGGCTTCGATGCGATCCAGGTAGGCCTGCACCAGTTCCACGGCAGTCAGCTGGCCCGCCCTCATGGCCTCATGGACGTCCGCGATCGTGGCCTCGACCACGTCGAAGGGGTCGGCGGCCCCGGCCGAAGGCTCACAGGCCACGAGCAAGAGGCCGGTGACCATGATCAGGCACACTTTCCAGCCCCCACGGTGCAACCGCGTGCTGGAGTCGATCGCGGCTCGGACAGCCCGTGACATGGCGTGGCTCCTGGTAACTCGAGGGGGACTGGACCGGGAACGGACAAGGTAGGAGGCGTGGCTCCATGGCCGAAACCCGGGACGCCGCGCCGCCGCCCCCAACCCGAAGGCGGCCTCTCGACGGGGCAGCGGGTCCTCGGGGAGAAACACGGGAGCGACATGAGTCCTGCGCACCTGGGGAAGCTCGGGCAGCGCTCGCCCCTCGGCACGGGCCTTGCTTTCCAGCAGGCATAGTCCGCATGGTCCCGTTGGGAAGGAGATTCTGCATGGGCCGAGAACACCCTACCATTCCCCGAAAGGCCGGGTGGGTGGCGTTGGCTTTGACACTGAGCCTGATGGGTGACGTGGATCCCGTTACGGGACAGGACACCCGGGGGGCCGAGGAGCGGGCCGACGTGGTCATCCGCGGGCGGGTCGTCGACGGGGCCGGCCTGCCCATCCCTGCCGCCCTCGTCGGAGTCGCGCTCTCCAACCAGGCCGTCATGGCGGACAGCGTCGGGCGGTTCGCCCTGCCCGTCGGCCGACCGGGCCGATACCGCCTCGCGGTCGAACAGCTCGGGTACAGCCCCACGGAAGTGTGGGTGGAACCGGAGGACATCCACCGGCCATTGATCATCGCCCTCGCCCGTGATCCCATCCTTCTGGAGGGGCTGGAGGTCGCCGTGGACCGCCTCGAGCGCAGGAGGCGCTTCTATCCCGGAATCGTCCGGGTGGTGGAGCAGGGTGAGCTGGCCGCGACCGCAGCCAACACGGCCTACGACGTGCTTCGCCGGACCATCCCCAGCCTTCGGCCGTGCATCAACCAGGTGTGGAGCGAATGCGTCGTCCGTCGCGGGTCGGTCCAGCCGCTGACCCTTTGTATCGACGAGCGGCCTGCTTGGGGCGGCCGGGACGAGCTGGAGACCTACACCGCCGCGGAGCTGTATCTGGTCGAGGTCTACGACATGGGGCGAGCGGCCCGCCTGTATACCCGCTGGTATGTGGACAACATGATGAAGAGGCCCCGGCCCCTGGTGCCCATCGCCTTCGGTTGCTAGGGGAGCTAGCCACCAGACGTGTGGAGAGCCCCCAAGGGGACCTCTCAACACGCGAGATCCGCACCGACCGTGGACCTCCCGGCCTCCCATAGACCGAGCCGTTTGTCTGCGGCGGACACTCCCGAACACCGGCCCATCCCGATACGTTGCCCGTTCCACGAATTTCGGACCAACGACGCATGTCAGACCAAAAAGGCCAAATCACACGGCTGGCCTCCGCCTGGAGTCAGGGGGACAAGCCCGCCTTTGACGAACTCATGGAGCTCGTGTACGACGACCTTCGCCGGATCGCCCACCGCCACATCCGAGACGGGGACAGGGACGGACTGGTGGATACGACGATGCTGGTCCACGAGGCCTACATGAAGCTCGTTCACTCCGAGGACGGGACATGGGAGAGCCGCGCACAGTTCTTTGCGTTCTGCTCCAAGGCGATGCGCCGCATTCTCATCGACTTCGCACGCGCCCGACTCGCCCACAAGCGCGGGGGCGGGGCGGTTCGCGTCCCCCTGCGGGATGAGCTGAGTACCGTTGCCGCCGAGGCAACCGACATCCTCGTGATCGAGGACGCCCTCCAGAAGCTCGAGGCCCGGAGCCCACGGATGGCGGGGGTGGTGGAATGCAGGTTTTTCGGGGGAATGTCCGTGGCCGAGACGGCGGAAGCCCTCGTGACGTCTACACGCACCGTGGAGCGGGAATGGACCCGGGCCCGGGCCTACCTCGCACACGCCCTCGGGGAGACGCCCCCGGACGGAGCACCCGCCTGAGGGGAATGGCTCCCTGGCGGCGGACACAACCCGATTGCGCTGTACAGAGAGAGTTACGACTCCCCGGGGACAGCGGACCGCAACCAGGACTGCGAGACACAGGATCAACCGGCATGACGAGCCCGGAAAACAGCGAGCGTTCCGAGGGGGTCTGGGACCGTTGGGATGAGGTGGACGGCATGCTGGAACGGGCGCTGGACATGCCCGCAGCCGACCGGGACGCCTTCCTGGCCAAGGCCTGCGAGGGGGATCCCGCCCTACTGAAGCTCATGGAGGACCTCGTGGCCGCCGCAGGCCACGACACCCTGTCCGGACCCGGTGACCAGCTTCTGAGAGCCGCGTTCGAAGATGGCGCGACGGCCCCGGGCGCTGGGGCCGACCCCATGATCGGACAGACACTCGGGCCCTACCGGGTCACCGGTGTGTTGGGCATGGGCGGCATGGGCACGGTGTACCGGGGGGAGCGGGCGGACGGCACCTTCGAACGACAGGTGGCCATCAAGGTGCTCCGGGGGTCCTTACTGCAGACCCCGGATCTGGCGGACCGGTTTCGCCTCGAGCGCCAGATCCTGGCCTCTCTCGGCCACCCCGGCATCGCCCAGATGATCGACGGCGGCATGTCTCAGGCGGGCCGGCCGTACTTCGTCATGGAACATGTCGAAGGTGACCCCATTGACCGCTTCGCCGACCGCCATGCCCTGGACGTCGATGCCCGGATCCGCCTGACACTCAAAGTGGCCGAGGTGGTGGACTACGCCCACCGCCACCTGGTGGTGCACCGCGATCTCAAGCCGGGCAACATCCTTGTGACCTCGACCGGCCAGGTGAAGCTGTTGGACTTCGGCATCGCCAAGCTCCTCGAGCCACCGGCGGGGGCCGGATCCGACGCCGGTTCCGCCACGACGCGCCTGGGCTCTCGCTTCGTCACCCCCGAATGGTCCGCGCCGGAGCAGTTGCTGGGAGAGCGCGTGAGCACCCAGACGGACGTGTACTCTCTCACGGCGCTCCTTTACTACCTGCTGACCGGGCGGCGGCCCTACGAGGGGCGGGATCACGAATCGATCCTCCAGCGCGTGGTGCGGGGTGAAGAACCCACCGCGCCCTCCGCTGCGGTGGCCGGCGCATCTCGACCAGGCCCTGGTCTCGGGCGTCCTGGGGAAAGGAGCCCGGGCGCCGGGGCCGATGAGCTACGGCGACGTTTGGCGGGAGACCTGGACGCGATCCTCCTACGGGGGCTCCAGAGCCGCCCCGAGGAACGATACGCCTCCGTGGCCGCCTTTTCTGACGACCTCCAGCGCTATTTGTCCGGCGAGGCGGTGACAGCCCGCGGGGACGCGTTCCTCTACCGTGCTCGCAAGTTCACACGTCGACACCGGGCTCCGCTGGCCGTGGCGGCCGGCGCCTTCCTGCTGGTGGCGGGCTCCGCCGTGGGCCTCGCAGTACAGAGCGCCCGGGTGGCCGCCGAGAGGGACCGAGCCGAGGCCGCCGCAACGCAAGCAACCCAGGAGGCCGAAACGGCTCGTCAGGTTACCACTTTCCTCGTGGAGCTCTTCCAGGGCAGCGATCCGCGGCTGGCCGACGCTGACACCGTCTCGGTCCGGGGCCTGCTGGACCGCGGGGCCGCCCGGGTCGACGAGGAGCTCGCGGGTCAGCCGGCCGTACGAGCGTCCCTCCTCGAGGCCCTGGGCCGGGTGTATCTGAGCATGGGCGAGCATCTCCAGGCGGACCTGCTCCTCGAGCGGGCCATCGACCTGAGAAGGGACTCCCTACCGGACCAGGCGGGGCTTGCCGAGTCCCTGTCCCTACGCGGTATCGCCGCCAGCGACGCGCAGGATACCAGGCTGGCCATCGAGTCGTACCGGGAGGCTATCAGCCTATTGGAAGAAGACAGGCGCGACAGCACCTTGGCCAAAGCCTATCTGGGATTGGGAAGCGCCCTCGCCCGCTCCAACCTGCCGGACTCGGCCGAGGCTTCACTCCGACGGGGCGTCGACCTCCTGAACTTGACCGGGGCCAGATCCGACGCGTATCTCGACGCGGCCACGTCATTGGCGGGGGCTGTTCGGCGCCGTGGTGAACTGGATGAAGCCGAGTCCCTCTACCGCCGCGTCCTCGCGGGCAGGCGCTTGGCCAGCGACCAGAACCCGGAGGCCCTGGCCGTCGCCCTGAACAACCTGGCCGTCGTACGCCGGATGCAAGAGGAGTACGACGAAGCAGCCGGCCTGTACGAAGAGGCCTTGGGCATCATGACCGGGATATTGGGCCCCGGCCATCCCACGTCTCTGATGATGGCAGGGAACATGGCCACGGCCTTGTCGCGAGGAGGCCATGTCGAAGAAGCCGTGGCCGTGCAGCGGGAGAGGGTTTCGGCAGCCCGGGACCGTTGGCCGGGCGGACATTGGCGCGTAGGAGAGGCCCTGATGAACCTGGGAGGGGAGTTGCTCGTCGCGGGACGCCCCGAGGAGGCCATCGAGCCCCTTGTGGAGGCCCTGGAAATGATGATGATCGAGATCGGCCCCATGCACGCGTGGACCGACGTGTACCGGGGGTGGCTGGCGACGGCCGGGATGGCCGCCGGCCGGGAAGAGGGGGCCCGCGAGCTTTTCGACAACAGCCTCCAGGGTCTCGCCACCTACGCGGAGCTCCCCGGGGACGGTCAAGTGAAGTCGATGCTTCTGGGTCTTCTGAGAGTCATGGACCGCTACGGACTCGCAGACGAGGCGGCCAGGTATCGGGCCTTGACGGACCTGGAGACGGGGTCGTGAACGAGACGGCTCCCCGACCGACCACGCAACCCTGGCGCCGAGAACGGCAAGGCATGAGGACCTGCCTGCTCGCCCTTCTGGCTATCACGGTTCCAGCACCGGCCACGACGCTACGCGCCCAGGACTACGAGATCTCCGCCGTCCGATACGGTGAGATCTCGGGCTTTCCGCTCCAGGGTCTCCTCCCCGACGCCCCCGAAGGCGAGACCATCGATATCGCCCTGGTCTTCTGGCTGCTGGAGAACGACGACCGGACGGTGCTCTTCGACACGGGCTTCTTCCGGGCCGCCTGGCTGGAGCGCTTCGACATTTCCGAATTCCTGCGTCCCGACAGCGCCCTCGCCCAAGCCGGTGTCGCAAGCGACGAAGTGACGGACATCGTGGTGAGCCACGCCCACTGGGATCACATGGGTGGAATCGAGCTCTTCCCTACCGCCACCATCTGGATCCAGGCGGACGAATACGCCTATTACACGGGGCCCGCCTGGCAGGAAGGGGGGCGTGCCGGGGGCATCGATCCCGATGACGTGCTTCATCTCGTCCAACGAAACCTGGCGGGAGACGTAAGGCTGATCGAAGGAGACGGGGTCGAGTTCCTGCCGGGCTTGGTGGCTCACACCGGCGCCCGCCATACCCGATCGTCCCAGTTTCTCGAGATTCGGGGAGATCCCACGTGGGTCCTGGCCTCGGACAACGCCTATTTGTACCGGGGCCTTCGGGAGCGTCGGGCCAGCGCAACTTTCCTACCCTCGGACCGCGCGGCGAATCTCCGGGCGCTGGACAGGATGTTGGCCCTGGCAGGAGACACACTCCACGTCGTGCCCGGACACGACGTGCTGCAGTTCGAGCGGTTTCCGGCCTCGGGTCCACGCATGGTGCGCGTAACGGGTGGGCGCGACCGATAGCCGGGTAGCCCACGGGCACCCTCTGCGATAAGCTCTCCCCCATGAACCCGCCCCGAAGCCACTATCTGCCCCGGACGAGAAACGGCTGGATCGCAACGATCCTCTTCGTCTCGATCATGATCCTGGCCCAACCCCCCATCGTCCACGGCTTCATGAACCGAGTCGACCCCTGGGTGTTGGGCATGCCCTTTCTCTACGCGTGGCTGCTCGGCGTCTATATCGCCCTGATCGCCGTGCTGATCTGGGCATACCGGAAGCGGATCTGATGGAGCCCTGGGTCATCGCCACCGGGCTGATCTTCGTCTATCTGCTGGCAACGGTCGTCATCGGTGTGGTGGCGAATAAGCGGATGGCCGTCGACCTGGAGGACTTCCTTCTCTACGGCCGTCAGGCCGGGTTCGTCGTCCTCTATCTCACCGTCGTGGCGACGTTCCACTCGGCCTTTGCCTTTCTGGGCTCGGGCGGCTTCTTCTATACCCACGGGATCGGCTTCTGGGAAGCGGGAACCTGGACCATTCTGGTCGGGGCCATCACGTACACCCTGGGCACGCGGATCTGGGTCCTCGGCAAGCGCTTCGGATACGTCACCCCGGCGGACATGCTGGCGGACTTCTACGAGAGCGAGGCGGTCCGGGTCTTCGTAGCGGTCGTGTCGGTGGTCTTCACCATTCTCTACATCCAGGTGCAGGCCCAGGGCCTGGGATACATCCTCTCCGTCGCTTCAGGCGACCGCGTTTCCTTCGAGATCGGGACTCTGATCCTGCTGATCGTCGCCGCGGCCTATCTCATGGCGGGGGGCCTCAGGGCCGTGTATTGGACGGACGTCATCCAGGGCGTCTGGATGTACGTGGCGGTCTGGGTGGGAGCCCTGGTCCTCACGTACAAGCTGTTCGGTGGGCCCGTGGCTCTCTGGCAGCGGGTAGCCGCCGAGCGGCCGGACCTCCTGAGCCTACCAGGCCCCGAGGGGTTCTTCACTCCCGGAATGTGGGTGGGGATGACGATCGCCCTCTCCTTCGGGATCATCTTCCAGCCCCACATGATGATTCGGTACT
>JAHEKK010000568.1 GCA_024638395.1 Gemmatimonadota bacterium
ACCGCGGGGGTATTCCAGGCCATACAACGGGGAGAGGACGCCGACATGGCGCGGGCCTTCCTGGATCAGGTGACGGGCCAGAACCCCGTCACCTGTGGGATGACCCTGAGGGGTGTTCGGGGTGGGTGGGGTTGGGGCTCGTCCATGGTGACCCTGGTGGGGATATCGCACCTGGATGAGCCCGACGCCCAGCTTCTCGCCTGGGCTACCGGCAGTCGCTACGACGACGACGTGATCCCGCCCCTCGTCCAGGCCCTCTCCCACGGAGACGCCTGCAGGCGTGAGGTGGCCGGGGCGCTCCTTGGGCGGGCCGATCGCGACCGGGCCTGGGTCGCCATCGCGCCGTTGGCTCGGAACGGGAGCACAGTGGCCAGATCAGCCGCGATTCTGGCCCTGGGCTACGTGGAGGCACCCGAGTCCCGTGGGGTGCTGGAGGATGCGCTGGGTGACGGAGACGTGTCGGTGCGCCGTGCTTCGGCCTGGGCCCTCGGGCAGTTGGAGTCCCCCTCGTCGGTCACTGCGCTGGCTGGGGCCTTGGCGACGGATGCGGACGAGGGAGTGCGGGGCAATGCCGCCTGGGCCCTCGGTCAATTGGAGCGTGCCGATGGTGTAGAACCGTTGGCACGGGCGCTGGAAAGAGATGCTGCCCCAGCCGTACGAATCAACGCGGCCTGGGCCCTCGGTCAGGTGGAGGACGCCGCGGCGATCCCGGCCCTCACCCGAGCCTTGGGGGCCGACAGCGACCCCCTCGTGCGGAAGGCGGCCGCCTGGGCTCTGGGTCAGGTCGCCGAGAGCTGAAGGCAGCGGGTGGGCGAGACGCGGGGTTGACGACCGGTGGGGTTCGGAGACGCGGTGGCCTCCGAAGTGGCGAGACCAGACCGGCTCCATGTGGGGAGGGCGGTTTACGTCAGAAGGACACGAGCTTGGTGAGTTTCAGCGTCACCCACCGCTGAAGGACCTCGTCGCCCGCGGTGTCCCTCCGTTCGGTCAGTACGAGGTACAGGTTGGACAGGGGGGCGTGAATCCAGTTCAGCCGGAGGTTCGTGACGACTTCCTTGGTAGCTTCGTTGTACTGCAGGAAGACGGTCGTGAGGAGGCTGGTCGAGAAGAAGCCGTCGAGCTTTGCGCCAAAGACGTCCGCCGTCACCACCGGCTGGTCGGGCAGGTCGATGCGATTGTGCTGGACCGACACGTCCAGGAGGACCCGGTAGCCGAGACGGCCCAGGATGTTTCCCCCCACCGAGAACCGGTCGCCCCCGAAGTAGCCACCCCCCGTGAGGTTGATCCGGCCAGAAATGGGACGGGCGCCGCTCGCCTGATACTGGGCCGACAGCTCCGTGAAGTCGTAGGCGCCGGCAGGGACGATGGCCCCGCTCACGTTGAAGGGATCTGTGACGCGCTCGTAGAGGTCCTTGGCGCCCAGTTGGATGGTGCCGCCGTCACGCAGATCCACGTCCAGGCCGCCGCCCACCTCTCGCGTCTCGAGCCGGCCCGACTGGTCGGTGAAGTAGTGGGCTTCCAGATAGGGATTCAGCTCCTGGATACCTGGCCAGGAGACCCGCGGGTGGATCCCGATCGTGCCATATCCATGTCGGACGCCAGGGCGGCGTACGAAGCCCGTCCCGGGAGAGAAGTCGTCGTCGAAGTGACGATACATCCCGACGATCTCCCAGAAGGGGTCTCTCCAGGCCGCGGAGAGGCGGCCCGCCAGCCCGGACGGTGCCGTCGATCCGTCCGTGGCCGTGCCTCGGGTCCCGGCCAGGTAGGACTGGACAAGGAGGTTCCCGCCAACGGCCTGGACATTGAGGTCGGCCCCATAGCTTTGATTGCTGCTCGATCCGTCCGACGTCGCGGACCGATTCACGAAGATGCCGCCGATGTCCAACCCGGGTGCCAGTTCGGCCCGAAGACGCCCCACGGTGAAGTTCTCGGCGCCGAACTCGGCCTCTGACTGGGTTTGCATGTTGAGGAGTCCCACGGACAGCGGGCCGAGAGCTCCACTGACCCTTCCGCCGCCGAGGATTGGCAGAGGGGTTCCGGAGGGCGTCAGCCCGATTCGTCGGCTGTGGAAGAGCGTGAAGTCCCGGTTGGTGGCGCCGTTCCGCTGCCTGAAGCTGCCCTGGTCTCCGAACTGGAAGACCCCCGCGTTTTCGAGGAAGAACTCCCGCTTCTCCGGAAAGAAGAGGGAGAAACGGGTGAGGTTCACCTGTTGCTGATCGACCTCCACCTGGGAGAAGTCCGTGTTGTAGGTCAGATCCATGGTGAGGCTGGGCGTCAGGCCGTACTTCAGATCCACTCCGCCTTCCAGCTCCGCGTCGGCCTCCGTCAGAAGCGTACCCGACGGGTCGGCGGCGAGTACGTACGGCTTCACGAAGAGATTTCGACCCGGTTGAATTCCCTCGATCCCCTCCAGCCGGCCCGCTCGTGACACGGTATAGATCGGCCACTGACGATCCATGGGAGCCCAGGTCGCGTCCTCGTTCTTGCGACGGATGCGGCGGAGGAGGTTCAGCCCCCAGACCTGGTCGGCGGCGCGGCCATCGAAGCGAAGGGTGGACCAGGGGATGGCGAATTCCACGGTCCAGCCCCCGTCGTGGGTCCTGGTGCTGAGGTCGTAGATCGCCTCCCACTCGGCGTTGCTGACTCGCCCATCGTCGGAGTTCTGGGTATCCCGAACGGCGCCCCCGGGGTTGATGAAGAACGCGAACGAGTTCTTCCCGTCGTGGAACGTATCCAGGCTTATTCCGAAGGCGTCGCCGTCCCGCGTGTTGGGATCCCGCTGGAGGGTGGCGATGATCGGTGGCAGCCCGCTCGAGTCGTAGAGCTCGGCCCCGATGTATAGGTTGTCATCATCGAACAACACTCGGACCTCGGTGCGTTCGGTCGATGGACGTCCGGCGTCGGGCTTTTGCTGCGTGAACTGGTCGATCACCTGGGCCAGCCCCCAGACGTCTTCGTCCAGGATCCCGTCGATTACCGGTGCCGTGGGTGCTCGCGTTGCCCGGGCAGAGGGGCGGGGGGCACCGTCGAGGTCCGCCAGGGACTGCGGCGACGTGTCCTGGCCGTCACGTACCTGAGAGGCTGCGGGGAAGGGTGACAGGAGGAGGCCCGC
>JAHEKK010000569.1:0-390 GCA_024638395.1 Gemmatimonadota bacterium
CCCAGCCGCTGAGCACCTGGGGCCTCGCGCCGTACACGGCTACGGACACCGCCGATGTCAGGGCCGGCAGGTCGAACGCCGCTCCCCCCTCGATCCACGCGGCCGTGCGGGGTGGCATCGACTGTCCGATGGTCGTCGTAGTATCGACATCGAGACTGATCTGTGCTCCTGGCGCGAAGAACACATCTTTCGGCTGTTCCCGAAGGCGATCCACCAAGGGGAGATCGAGCCTGTCTGCGGTCCAGGAGGCTGACCGGCCGAGAGCCACGAGGGTTCCACCGGCCTCCACGAAGGAATGCAGCGCTTCTACCCCTGCAGGCCCGAGGCCGCCGGCGTATTCGATCGGCATCGACTCCGGCGCCCAGCCTTCTTCCAACACGTCAGGCTCGA
>JAHEKK010000569.1:400-3093 GCA_024638395.1 Gemmatimonadota bacterium
CGACGGAATCACGATACTCGTGAACCGCCGCGAGAGCCCTCCTTGCCTGACTTGCTGGTTGCGCAGGGTGGCATACGGAACCTGGTAGCCGTCGAACAACCACCGCGTCCAACCCTCGTCGGCTGACGGGATCCACGGTTGATACAATCCCACGAGCAGTCCCGGCTCCCCCGACACCCCCTCGGCGTCCCTGGGAGGAGGTATGGGAATCCCTTCCATACGCACCAACTCGCCGCGCGGCATGCGCTTCGTCGACTCCGCACGCACGCCCAGAAACAGGGGAAGATTGTGCGCCGTCACATCGTAGGGCTCACGGGGAGATCGGCCCCCCGACTCGAGTTCGCCCGGATAGGCCTGCGGGGCGAGGAGCATCTGGGCGAATGCAGCGTAAGGCTGCCGCATTTCCACCACGAGACTTCCCGCCGGATAGATCGTTTCGCCATCCGTAAGGTCGCTCGCGGCGACGTCGACCTCAACCTCTCCCGTTCGAAGAATTCGAGTGAGCTCAGCGACTCCCGACTCGTTTCCCTGTCTCGCTGGAATGATCCAGGCCCTGGGCCAGTCCGGCCACCCAGCCACCGCTCGCTCTCCCACCTGGACGAAGTTCTCCAGCCAGGCTTCGCGGGATCCGGCGGCCGAGCGCAGCAGTGCGAGGGCCCCCATCTCCATGTAGTCGAGGATATCGGACAAGCCCCAATGCCCGCCGGGCCAGGGAGCCGGGTTGTTCCAGGTCGGCCCGGTAGCTGGTCCATCTCCATCCGCCGCACGGAGCTCCGTGGGAAGGACCTCGATCGGCGTCGCAAGTTCAGCGCTGGCGGTTTCGCTGAGGATGCGGACGCCTCCATGATAGTGCGAATAGGCCCGGGCGGGGCTCCACGCATCGTATTTCTCGTTTACCGCGACACCTTTCTTCCCATGTCTCAGGAGCTCCCAAGCAATGGCCATGCCGAGCGAGCTCGTGGCAGCCGTGAGAAGCGGATCGACGTTGGGCTCGATCGGATCCATCCATGGCGGCACGAAGTAGCGACTGTCGTACGGGCCTTGCTGGTGAATGTCGTGCACGATCTGTGGATGCCAGACGTTGTGCACCTTCTCGACCACGTTCCGGGTCTCGATCTGCGTCAGGGAATACCAGTCCCGGTTGTTGTCGTGACCCGTGTAGTGGTGGTACAGGAAGAGCGGAGGGGATCCCTCCCACGGCATGTTCAGCGATTCCCGGTACCACTCCGCGACCATGTCCACGCCATCCGGATTCAGCGACGGAACGATCAGCACCACACACTCTCTCAGGACCTGCAGCAGGGCCGGGTCCGTGGCCGAAGCCAGCCGATATGCGAGGTCGAGAGGCACAAGCGAGCCGCCCACTTCCGTGGGATGGATGGCCGACGTGATCAGTACCACAAGCCGGCCTTCCCGAATGAGGTCGTCGCGCTGCTCGGGGCCCTCGATGCGGCGTGGGTCCGCTAGCCGAGCCTGCGTGGATCGGATCTCTGACAGGCGTGCGTGGTTCGCCGTATCCGTGATCGTCAGGAGCAGCATGGGTCGGTCCAGGGTGCTGCGACCGATCGTGTCGAGCCGCACCCTGTCGCTCTGCTCCGCGAGCACCTCCAGGTACCCTGCACTCTGGCCCCAATCGACGACGTGGTAGTCATCCCCGGGTCGGAAGCCGAGGTGCACCTCCGGCGGCTCGGGGGGCAACTGCACGCGCCCCGCGCCACCCGCTTCCTGACTCCATGTGGGGCCTGGGACCGCGAGGATCGCCAGCCCAAATCAGCCGAGCCCGGAGGCGCCACGCCCTGCCGGCCGGGGATTCGGCCCACCGCGATAGGTCAGACGAGCAGGGACGGTACATCGGCAAGCGAGGTCACGAGTTGGTGCGGCTGCTCGTCCGGAGCCGCCTCTTCGAACCGCACCGGATCGAACTTTCCGGTTCGAACCTGAATGGTCGTCAGTCCGGCCGCGCGTCCACCGCTGACATCGGTCTCGGGGTCGTCTCCAACGATGGCCAGTCGATCCCGGTGAATACCCAGAAGCGAAGAGGCCGCATGGAAGAACGCGACGGATGGCTTCCCGACCAGTGTCGCCCGCTGGCGGCTCGCGTATTCGAGGGCGGCCACGAACGGACCCGCGTCGAGCGTGGCCCCTTCCTCCGTGAGCCAGAATCGGTTCCGGTGAATGGCCACGAGGCGGGCTCCGCCACGCAGGCTGCGAAAGCCGGCATTGAGACGCTCGAACGTGAAGCCTGTGCCCAGATCTCCTACCAGAACGGCGTCGGGCCGTTCGTCCGTGATCTCGAAGTCAGCAAAGTCTTCGCGGGTCGAGTCGGACACCAGGAGGTGGAGTCGGCGCACGTCCTCATCTTTCAGCCAGCGTGCGGCCGCGATGGGAGCGCTGAAGATCTCGGATGGCTCCACCCGCAGACCCATCGAATCCAGCGATACCACTATGTCGGATCTCGACATGCGGCTCGTGTTCGTCGTGAACAGGAACGGTACGCCGGCGTCCCGGAGTTCAGCGATCGCGTGGGCGGAGCCCGGGATCAGCTCTCGCCCATGGTACACCGTTCCATCCAGGTCGATCAGCAGGCCCTTCACGGACCGCATTCGCCAACTCCCAGCGTTCCGGGTGTCGCCGCCTGTCACGTGGCGCGTCTCACGGTGCCTTCGACATTGCCCTTGCTGCACTCCGCTGTG
>JAHEKK010000570.1 GCA_024638395.1 Gemmatimonadota bacterium
AGGAGCGTCGTTCACGCCGTCACCCACCATGGCGACGGTCCGGCCCTCGGCCTGGAGCCTGGCGACTTCTTCCGCCTTTTCGTGGGGGAGTACCTGTGCCCGAACATCCGAGATGCCGACCTCGGCCGCCACGGCGCGAGCCGTTTCTTCCTGATCGCCCGTGAGCATCACGATGCGAACACCCGACGCTGCCAACCGCCCGAGCACCGCCCGTGAGTCCTCACGGACCGGATCGGCCACGCCCAACACACCGGCTACTTTGCCGTTGACCGCCGCCACCACCGGCGTCCGGCCTCTCCGACCCAGATCGGCCAGCTCACCGGACACGTCCGCCAGGGACACTCCGGTCGCCTCCATGAAGCCGGGGGAGCCTACCAGGAGGCGCCTTCCCCCCACGACGCCCGAGACCCCCTGACCTGCGTGTGACGCGAAATGGGCAACGGCGGGCACCTCCAATTCCGATGCCGAGGCATGTTCCCTGATGGCTCGGCCAAGGGGGTGTTCAGACGGCGTCTCGACCGCGGCGACCCACTGCATTAGCTCGCTCTCGTCAAAGCCGTCCGCGGCCACCACGTCCGTCACCCGGGGCCTGCCCAGCGTCACCGTGCCCGTCTTGTCCACGACCAGCGTATCGATGTTCCGCGCCGCCTGGAGGGCTTCACTGGTGCGGACCAGGATCCCATGGCTCGCTGCCTTGCCCATGGCGATCATGACGGAGATGGGAGTGGCGAGTCCCAGGGCGCAGGGGCACGCGATCACGAGAACGGACACCGCTACCACGACGGCGAAATTGAGGGACGGCTCGGGGCCGACCCAATACCAAACGGCGAAGGCGACAAGGGCGATGGCCACGACCGCGGGGACGAAGTAGCTCGCCACGACATCCACGGCCCGTTGAATGGGTGGCTTGGAACCCTGGGCCTGCTGGACCGTCTCTACGATCCGGGCCAGCAACGTCTCCGCTCCCACGCGAGTGGCCTCGATGGTCAGGGCCCCGGATCCGTTGATGGTGCCCCCCACGACCTCGTCTCCGACGACCTTGAAAACCGGCATGCTCTCGCCGGTGATCATGGACTCGTCGACGTCGGTGCTCCCCTCGAGCACCACGCCGTCGACGGGAACCCTGGATCCCGGCCGCACCAGGAGCCGGTCCCCCACCAGCACCGACTCCACGGGGACCTCGTCATGACGGCCATCGACGAGGCGGACCGCCGTCTCGGGGGTGAGGTCGAAGAGAGCCCGGAGCGCCTTGGAGGTCGTCCCCTTGGCTCTCGCCTCCAAGGCCTGGCCCAGGACCACGAGGGTGATCACCACGGCCACCGCTTCGTAGAAGGGGCGCGCAGTCCCCTCAGGGAAGAGAGTCGGGACGAACACGGCCGCGGTGGAATAGAGCCAGGCCGATCCCGTCCCCAGGGCGATCAGCGTGTCCATGTTGGACGTGCGCCGTCCCCACGCCGCCCATGCCCCCGTAAAGAACGAGCGTCCCACCACCAGGATGATCGGAATCGTGAGGAGCGCCGACAGCCACCAGGCCGCCTGTCGGGACGACATCGAGAGTTCAGGCAGGCCCGGAACCATCTCCCAGTGGCCAATCAGTACGACCGGAGCCCCGAGAAGCACGCCAAGCCAGAACTTCCCGAACAATGCGCGGGCTTCCGCCTCCCGTTCGACGTCCCGCGCCCGGGCCGATTCCAGGGCCGCCCTCGGGTCTTCCAGCACCTCGGCCCGGTACCCCGCTTTCTCCACAGCGGCCAGGAGCTCTTCGACTTCAGGTACGCCGACCTCCGCCGTCACCCGGGCCAGCTCGTCCACCAGGCTCACGGACACGTCCTGGACGTGGTCGACCTTCTGGAGGGCTCCCTCCACCGAGGACACGCAGGACGCGCAATGCATCCCGCTGATCCTCAGCTGCACCTGAGCCGCCTCGCCCGGCCTCCTCTCCCCCACGGGGTTGGCCGGAGGCGCCTGGGTCCTGCTCATTGGATGTAGATCTCTTCCTCAGAAGACACGAACAGCACGTCCTTCAACTGCGGATGCCGCTGAAACAGTTCCCCGCTTCACCGAAACCGTGAACCCGCAGGACCTGGGCGCCACCATGCTCGGCGGCGTTCACGCCACCCCCCGCCCCCGTTCCTCTCTGCGTGCAACGTGAGCCAGCAACCACTCCTCCATGAGCAATGCGCCGGGAAGGGAACTCGCCTTCAGCAGACGGTCCAAACGCTCGAGCCCCCGCACTGCCGCGGCCAACTCGTCCTTTGACCAACGCTTCGCCTGGCTCGTGAGCCGCCGGGCCAGGAAGCGCTGGTAGGGAGGCAGCGCCCGTTCCAGGGCCCCGCTTCCACCCTCCAGGCCCACGCCAAGGCGAAGCAGATGGGTGCCCAGCCCGATTGTGAGCCCCACGGGGGACTCCCCGTGAGTCAGAAGGACCGGCAGGCCGTCCAGCGCCGCCGCCAGATCGCGGGAACCGACGGTGTCGAACCACGCCCACCGGTCCTGGCGCGGAAGAACGAGCCCTCCACGCTCCACGGCGGCGGTGGTGACGGGGTTCCCGGCGCCGACCATCATCGCCAGTTTGCGGACCTCGTTGGTCAGAAGACCCAGCTCGCACCCGACCGCCGCGGCCAGCGCCCTGGCCGCACCCAGATCCACCTCCACGTCCAGCTCGTCCCGCGCCCAGGCAACGAGCCAGGACGGAGCCTCGTCCGGTCCGACCGCCTTGAACTCGACTGCAGTCGCGGCCTTCCTGAGGTCGGTGTAGAACCGCGCCTTGGATCGTGCCGGTATCGTGGCCTGCAAGACCAACACGAGTCCGGGTGGCGTGGAGGCTGCGCATTCGAGGACGATCTTTCTCAGGGTCGAGCTGGCGGTGAGGGACTCCGCCTGACGGACCAGTACCACCCTGCGGGGGGCCATCATCGGTGGGGTCGCAATCACGGAGGCAAGCTGCTCAGGCGTGACGTCGCTTCCGCTCAGCTGATCGAAGTTGAAATCCCGGGTCGCAGGATCGAGGCCTTGGTCGACCAACTCCCGCACGGCGGCTTCCTTTCGGAATTCTTCATCGCCGTAGAGGAAATAGACTCCCTCGGGT
>JAHEKK010000042.1:0-9957 GCA_024638395.1 Gemmatimonadota bacterium
TTGGAATTCTCCGGGCCGGCCTCAAGGCCGACATGGTCGTCGTCGACGAGAATCCGCTCGAGAACCTGAAGGTGCTCTACGGCAACGGCGCCGTACGGCTCAACGACGAGACCGGCGAGGTCGAGCGGGTCGGCGGCATCAAGTACACCATCAAGGACGGCATCGTCTACGATGCACAGCAGCTCCTGGCCGACGTTCGCGAGATGGTGCGCCAGGCCAAGGAGGAGAGAGCCGTGTCGGAAGAGGGGAGCTGACCGCCCCACGCTGAAGGGTTCCCCGCCTCAGCGAACGGTGGCGAAGGGAGTGGCGCGGGCCTCCACCCAGCAGTGGGGTGGAGGCCCGCGTTCGTGAAAAGGGATGAAGAATGTCGGACTACGATGCCTACCGGTTCCACGACAACCAGATCCACGGGATCGCGTTCCGCACCGCGGATCCGGACCGGGACGACTGGACGTCGGATCTCGTTCTGGACATCGATCACATCCTGGAGTGGGTGAAGGACGATGACCGGGTACGGTTCAGGGTCCAGCCGGCAACGCTGACCTTCCATGGGGTCGCGAACCTGTCGCTCACTCTGGACGGGACAGTAGAGGGCTACAGAGTAGGCGTGGCCCTGCCCTGGATCCTCCAGATCGAAAGGGAGCTCATCCCGAATGCCGGTGTGCACTTCGATCGCCCCTACTACGACTGGCGCGTCGTCCTGTCAACGAATCCCAGTGGAGATCTCTCCTTCGGCGCGTGGGGCTACACCCTGGGGCTCCGTGGGGAAGCGGTGCTCCAGGACGAGCAGACGTTGACCCACGCCCAGCGTTCCGGCGTAGAGTAGCCGTACCGAGCGCGACTCAGGGCAAGGGAAGCTTGCCGATCCCCAATACATGCGATATGCATATATGCACACTGCCTGTATATGCTTCCTCAGCTCGAGTGTCCCGTGCCGCCGACCCAGCCCCTGAGCCCCATCGACTTCCACGTTCTTCTGGTTCTGGCCGAGAAGGACCTGTACGGCTATGCCATCCTCAAGTCCGTGATCCGGGAATCCGGGGGCGCCGTGGAGCCCGAGATCGGATCCCTGTATCGGGTCTTGTCGCGGCTCATGGGCATGGGGCTGGTAGAGGAGGCACCGGCTCCGGCGGAGGGTGAGGGAACCCACCGCGGCCGGCCGAGGCGCTACTACCATCTCACCGAAGCGGGGGCCAGGGCACTGGAGGCAGATGCCCGCCGGCTGGAGCACGCGCTCCTCTTGGCGAAGGAGCGGCAGATCGTGGGCGGAGCGGGGGCGTGAAGCAGCGCCCTGAGGGACGGAGCCCGGGCCCGTGGCATCGAGCGTTGCTCGTGCTGGCCCTGGCCACCGTGCCACGGCGCTTCAGACGCCGGTTCGGGTCCGAGATGCGTGCATCCTTCGCCGATGGACTCGAAGAGGCTGCGGGTGGGCGTGAGCGAAGCCGATTCGTTTGGCGATCGGTCGCCGGTGTGGTGAAGGCGGGAATCGCGGAACGGATCCGGCCGACCATGGTGGAAGAGAACCAACGGAAAAAGGGGGCGGGGGTGAGGACGTTCATGGGTGCGTTGGCCGGAGACGTACGGTTGGCCCTCCGGGGGATGCGAAGAAAACCCCTTTTCGCCCTGGTCGTGGTCCTGACCCTCGGCCTGGGGATTGGCGCCAACAGCGCCATCTTTTCGGTTGTCAACGGCGTGCTACTCAGCCCGCTCCCCTTCCCGGAGGCCGACCGGCTTCTCTCCATCCGGTCCGAGTGGACGGGCCGCGTCGCCGAACTTGGCAACATGTCCTATCTCGACTTGAGGGACATCGCCACCGAGGACGAGGCCATCGAGCAGATCGCGGGATACTCCGGGGGCTCCCTGACTCTCACGGAATCCGGCGACCCGGTTCGGCTCGAGGCGGGACGCGTCACGGACGGGCTTCTCCAGGTATTCGGCCTGGCCCCGGCCCTTGGACGGGACATCCGAGCCGACGAATTCGGGGCCGACGGTCCCCGTACCGTGGTTCTGAGCCACGGGCTCTGGCGTGACCGGTTCGGAATGGAGCGGGGCGTGTTGGGTAGGACATTGACCCTGAGCGGCAACTCATACGAAGTCGTCGGGGTTGCCCCGGAGGGCTTCGACTTCCCCAGCGGCGCGACCGTCTGGATCCCACGACGCATGGTGCTGGATGGGTGCGGCCGCGGTTGCCACGGGCTGAACGTCGTGGCCCGCCTGGCCCCGGGGGCCACCGCCGCGACGGCTCGGGCCCAGGCCGCGGCCCTGGCGGCGCGCCTCCAGGAGGAGTACAGGGATACGAATCTGTACAAGTCCTTCAACGTGGCGACTCTCCAGGAGCGGATGGTCGGCGATGTCCGCATCGGGCTTTTCATCATGCTGGGGGCCGTCGCGCTGGTTTTGCTGATTGCCTGTGCCAACGTTGCCACTTTGCTTCTCGTCCGGGGGGCTGCCCGTTCAGGAGACACGGCGGTCCGGACGGCCCTTGGCGCCTCCCGCGGCCGGCTCATCGGGCAGAGCATGGTGGAGAGTGGCGTTCAGGCGGCCATCGGTGCCGCCATCGGGGTCGGGCTGGCGTGGGTCATCGTTCGGATCCTCCCAGCGCTGGCCGCGGACCGGATTCCTCGCATCGAGAACGTTCGCATCGACGGGCCCGTGCTCCTCTTCACTCTGGGCTCGCTCGTTACGGTGATGCTCCTTTTCGGCCTGATCCCGGCCGTGACCGCCAACCGGGGAGAACGGGTCAGCCTCGGCACCCGTGGCGAGCAGGACGGACGCCGTGAGCGAGGTCTCCGAAACTGGCTCCTCGGAGCCGAGGTGGCACTCTGTGCGGTTCTGCTGGTGGGCTCGGGCCTCCTGGTGCGCACGCTGCAGGAGCTCTACGACGCCGACCTGGGCTACGAGACGGAGAACATCCTCCGCTTCAACCTCAGTCTCCCCAGTGTGTCCTATCCGACCATTGATGACATCTACGCGTTCTACTCCACTCTCGAGGATCGCATCGAAGGACTTCCCGGCGTGATGGCCGCTGGGTCGGCCTGGTCCGCTCCCCTCGCCTCGGGGTCAGCCTCCGGGGTCGTGTATGTGGAGGGGCGGCCGTTGCCTACGGTAGAAGAGGAGCGGGAAGCGTACATCCATTCGGTCACCCCTGGATGGCTGGAGGTCATGGGGATCGAGCCCCTTCGAGGCCGGGGCCTGACCGAGGGGGACGCCTTCGGAGGAGAACCGGTCGCCCTTATCAACCAGCGATTCGCGGACGAGCATTTTCCGGACACCGACCCCATCGGTCAGGGCGTGAGCATTACCGTGGACCTGGGGTATGGCTCTCCCTACTTCCGGGTCGTGGGCGTCATTGGCGACCTGCGGGAGCGGAGCCTGACGGAGACGAGCCGCGCCGGTGTCTGGGTGCCGCTGGGCCACTTCGGCCCGAGCGCCCTGGGAGTCTCGGTCCGGACCGAGGAGAGCGCCCCGCCGGTGCTACCCGCCGTTCGCGGCATCGTCGCCTCCCTGGACCCGAACCTTCCTCTCTACCGGGTCGAGACGATGGACGAGGCCGTCTTTCAGCAAGTCGCACCCACGCGCTTCTACGTCATCCTGACGGTAGCGTTCGCCCTCCTGGCGGCGCTCCTGGCCGCGGTGGGCCTGTACGGGGTGGCGGCCTTCTCGGCGGCGCGCCGCACACGGGAGATCGGTTTGCGCGTCGCCCTCGGCGCCGGCCGGAACGGGATTGTCCGTCTGGTCCTCGGACAGGGAATGCGGCCCGCGTTCTGGGGGCTGGCCGCCGGGCTCCTGGCGGCATACTGGGCCTCGGATCTCTTGAGCACCCTGCTCTACGGAGTGGCTCCCCGCGATCCCGCCGTCTTCGCCGGAGCCGCGGCCCTACTCGTCCTCGTGTCGGCCACGGCGGCGGCACTACCCGCCCGGTTGGCGTCGCGTACGGATCCCATGGTGGCCCTCAGGTCCGAGTAGGCGGGCTGCCCCCGACTTTGGCGAGCCCCCTCGGGGGTCTCCCTTCGGCCAGCTAAAGGATCCCGGATAGCAGCGTTGCGATCCCCAGGAAGCTGAGGAAGCCCGTCACGTCGGTGATCGTCGTGAGGACGATGGACGACGACTGTGCCGGGTCTTGTCGAAGCGCGGACAGGACGATCGGAACCATGGCCCCCGAGACGCCGGCAGCCATCATGGAGAGGACCATGGACACGGCGATGACGAAAGCCAGGCCCGCGGACCGGCTCCAGATGTAGACGCCCAGGGATGTCGTCAGGGCGACGGCCGCTCCGTTCGTCGCACCCGCGATCAGCTCCTTGCCGGCCACGCGAGGCCATTGGCGAATCCGGATCTCACGCAGCGCGAGTCCCCTCATGGTGACCGCCAGGGCCTGGGCACCGGTGTTTCCCGATTGACCCGCAACCACGGGTAGCAGAACGGCCAACGTCGTGAATTGAGCGATCGTGCTCTCGAAGAGCGCGACGACAGAGGCTGCCAGGAAGGCCGTCAGAAGGTTGATCTGGAGCCAGGGGAGCCGCTTGCGAACCACGAACAAGGGGCTGGACAGAGCTCTCTCTTCGGCGCTGGCGCCGACCATGGCGATCACGCGATCGGCCCCGGCCTGGCGAGCCGCCGTGAGAAGCTCGTCCTGCCTGAGGACGCCGAGCAACCGCCCGTCGAAGTCCACCACGGGCAGGGAACCCACGTTGTGAGCTTCGAGCTCGTCCATCACCGCTTCCCTCGACCAGGTGACCTGGGCGTGGGGCGTAGGGGTGACGGCCACGTCCATCAACGAGTCGGTCGGCGCCGCAAGAACGACCTCGTGGATCGGCACGGATCCTACGAGACGCCCGTCGTCGTCGACCAGGAATACATCCTGGATTCGCCGTGCCCTCAGGGCTCTCAGGTGGAGGATGACCTCCTCTACGGTTCCATCCGCCCGGAACGCGGTCACGCGGGGATCCATCAGGCTTCCGGCGGTTCCGGGGGGATACTCCGAGAGGGCGCGGAGCTCGTCGGCCAACGTGCTCTCGAGGACCGACAGGTTTTGCTCTCTGGCCTCATGGTCCAGTCGGCCCAGGAGTGCGCTGACCCGGTGCGGATCCATCGAGCTCAGCACGGCTCGTGTGCGCTCGTCGCCAAGGTGCACGATGGTCGCGGTCGCTCGTTCAGGCGACAGGCGTTCCAGCACCGTGACCGCAGTGGGGGCGGTCTGCTCCTCCAGGAATCGCGCAACCTCCCGGGGGTCGTGCTGCTCCAACGTGCGAGCCACCTCGCCCGGATGCCGGCGCGCTAGATACGACGCCAGCTCTCCATGAGCCAGAGCCGCCTCAGCGGCGGTCATGGAGGCCCGAGGGTATAGGTCGCACTGCAGCCTGGGTCACGGCTCCAACCACCGAAACGATGCCGGCCCAGAACAAGTCGCCAAGGGCTTCGACGGTTCTGGTGGTCTCGTCGCCTCGGGTGGCCAACTGCGCCACCACGCGTCGCCACATGCGGTAGCGGATCGCGCCGACGTAGATGCCCGCCGCGTCCACGACCGGAAGGGACGGGGCCTCGTTCCAGGCCGGATGTTCCACGACGGACCGGTGATCCAGGTCCGCACGAATGGAAAGCACGTTGGCCGTCGCCACGGAGCCGAGGACGTCCTTGGGGTTCGCCAGCAGGAGCTCACGAATGCTGATGGTGCCCACGAGCCGGTGGAGACGATCGACGACGTAAAGGGCGTATCGGACATGGTCCGGATGCCTTCGGATCTGAGCGACGGCGTCCCGGATTTTCATGTCCTCGGGTAGGGCGAGCACCTGCGGGTCCATGATGGCGCCCGCGGTGTGGTCCGGGAAATCGAGGAGGTGGCGTAGCGGTTCGCCAACGCCTGGCTGCAGCGAATCCAACAGCCGTTTGCGAGCCTTGGAGTCCACGCGCCGCAACAAGGTGGCCGCGATACCCACTCCCAGTGACTCCACGACGGGAGCGAAGGACTCACTCTGCAGTTCCAGGACCTTCACGGCTCGATGAGGAGCCATGCGCGCCAGGACGGTAGCCGCCAACGGAACGTCCATGTCTGCGAGCGTGGCTGCTACGACCGGGTCGGGAAGAGTGTCGAGTACGGCCGCCGCTTCGCCGGGTCTTGTCGAGGTGAGGTGCCTCGAGAGCGCTTGTTGGACGCTCATCATGAAAACCTGCGACGCGTGAGGGGAATCATGGCCCTGGGTCGATGGCAGCCAGCGTCCGATGGTGCGAGTATGGGGCCCTCGAACGGGGGCAGCAACAAACTGCGCCGCGGTGACGTGTGCCTCCGACCATCGGCCCTCCAGCACGGAGTCACATCATGGGCAGCCTTTTCGATCTCGACGGTCTGCGTCGAATCCTGGTCGATGCCTTCAACCAGCTCGGTGCCAATGTCGCTGCCCTGTTTCCAAGTCTGGTGGGCGCGGTCGCGCTTCTGATCGTCGGTTGGGCAGTGTCGCGAATTGGAGAGGCCGCGGCGGGGAGGACCCTGCGGCGATTGGGACTCGACACCACGGTGGCCCGTCTGCGGCTTTCGGACGTCATGGAGCGAGGGGGAATCACCACTCCACCGTCGAAGATGGTCGGGCGCCTTCTATTCTGGATCATCATGATGACCTTCGTGGTCTCGGCCGCCGAAGCCCTGGGGCTGGAAGGCGCGACCTCGGCCATCGACCGGCTCATCGCTTTCCTGCCGAGGCTCCTGATCGCAACGCTGATCCTCTTTGTCGGACTTGTCCTGGCCAGGGTGGCCCGAACCCTTGTGAGCTCGGTTGCCGTGGCGGGCGGGGTCGGACCCGGCGAGCGCGTTGGAGACGCGGTGCGGGCCCTGATCATGTTCCTCGTGGCTCTCCTTGCTCTAGAGCAGCTGGGCATCGAGACCACGGTGCTCGTCACGCTCCTAACGGTGGTCGTGGCCAGCGTGACCCTGACCCTCGGGTTCGCCTTCGCTCTCGGCGCGCGGCCGGTGGTCAGCCACATTCTGGCGGGGCACTTCCTGCGCCAGAGCCTGGAACGCGGATTGTCCGTGGAAGTCGAGGGGAAGAAGGGGACGGTAGAACGGGTCGGGCCCGTGGACACGCTACTCCTCGACGAACGGGGCTCGTGGAGCATCCCCAACGGAACCCTCCTCGACGAGGTGATTCTGCGGTAGGCGTTGCCTCCCTTGCCCCGCTGGACCGAGCCGGCTTCCAGGCACCGGTGGCACCGGGGAGTTGCACGCCTCCCCGGTCAGAAAATGGGTCCCCGGATCCAGGTATCCGAGCGGGCCCAGGCCTCCTCGAACTCCTCGTGGATCCGGTCGGCCTCCCCGTCTTGCCCCTCTCCCCGAAGGGCCTCCTCGAGTCCGAGGAGGCTCCAACCGTTGTGGGGATGATCCTCCAGGGCCAGTTCGAAAACGGCCTGGGCCTCGGCGTATCGCTCCGCCTCGAGGAGGGCATCTCCCAACCAATGCCGAACCGAGAAATTGAGGGGCTCGGGCTCGTCGTACCGTAGGTCGTCCTCCAGCCGGGCGGCGGCCTGCAGAACGGCGATTGCCTCATCCAGGTTCGCTTCCGCCCGCAGGATCTCGCCCTCGAGAATCGCTCCGACGACCCCCAGGAGGGATGCGGCCGAGTGACCCCGGAAGGACTCGTCTTCGGGCGTTTCGGCCGCGGCCTTCTGGACCCGCTCCAGATAGACCCGTGCCCGGCCCACGTCGTCGTCCTCACGCAAGTAGGCATAGCCCCGTCCGAAATCCCAGAAGCCGCGCTGGATGGCTCCCTCGGGGGGATCGTCCAGCTCCAGGATCTCATCGAACCGGCCGAACCGCAGGAGGGTCAGCACGCGATAGAAGGACCCGCCCGGGACGATCTTGGCGTAGTCCTTGGCCGCCTGCGTCGCGATGGCGCCCTGGCCGTCCATGGAGGCGGCGAAGAGCAACATGTGGAGGTTGTGGGAGGGGTAGATCGCGAATCCCTCGCCGATCTCGGCCTTCAGATCGGAGTGCCACGCGGCCAGGTTCCAGCGAACCGACTCTCCCCAGCGGCCGACACGATTGAAGGTGTGGGAGGGCATATGCTGGATATGGCTCGCCCCGGGGATCGCGTTGCCCAGGTGTACGGCGCAGTCGGCCGCCTTGCCCGGTTCCTGGGTGGGCTCCGTGGCGTGGATATACAGGTGGCATGCCCCTGGATGGGTGATGTCCCTCGCCAGGACCTCTTCCAGAATGCCGTGAATCGCCTGCACGTCGGGGTTGCCGATGTCCCACCTGCCCCGCCGCGGCTCGAGGAGCATCAGGGACTCGGCGTACAGGGTGCCGGCGTCGAGGTCGGCAGGAAAACGCCGGTAGACGTCTGCCATGGCGAGGGCGTAGGTGGAATCCATCTTACGCCTCGACGTTTCGTCCTGCCCCCGGGCGTACCGCACGGCCATCGCCTCGATCAGCGCCCGCTCCACGTCCGAGGCATGGTCTCCGGCTCGCTTCCGGGCCTTCTCGATGTTCTCCCAAGCCCTGGGAGCGTCGTCAGGACCCATGCCGCCGTTCAGATAGGGTCCCCAGGCCCAGGCTTCGGCCCAATAGCACATGGCACAGTCGGGGTCCTCTCTCTGCGCTTGGCGAAAAGACCGCGCGGCTCGAAGAGGCGTGAAGGCGTACATCATCTGCAGGCCCTGATCGAAGAACGCCTGGGCCCGCTCCGACGACGTCGTGATGTTCCGCGAAAGAGGCCCGAGGGCCTTGGGGTATAGCTGACCCTCCTCGTCGAAGCCGGCGGGGTATTCGACGGATTGACCCTCGAGTGGCGCGGAGAACGGGGGCGCCAGGGTGACAGCGAGAGCCAGGGCAAGAGCGGCCGTGACGGTCGCGACCCGGGAGGAGGTCATTGGGCGGTGGCGTGGTGACATTCGGGCTTCCTGAAGGATTGTTTACGAACCCTCCCAAGGTAAGCTCGATGCCGGCGAGGCGGCCATTGAAGAATCCCGAAGCCGGCTGCGTATGCATCCCTGTGTGCACTAGGTTTAGCCCGTGACATCGGGACCGCTCGTCAAGCCCGGCCCCGGTCATGGAGTGGAGGCATCCGCGCAGCGGATTTCCCATCCCCGGAACGTGGAGGGCGGTTGCAGCCCGATGTAGAGCGGGAGCTGCTGAGGATGTGCAAGGCCGGCGATGCGCGTTTCTTCGAGCCCATCGTTCGGGTCTATGAGCAGACCGGCATGAGGATCGCTCTCGGGATGATGGGGAACCAGGACGATGCCCTCGACGCGCTGCAGGACGCCTTCGTAAAGGCCTGGGGAGCCCTGGCCCGGTTCGATCTCCGGAGGCCGTTCGGTCCCTGGTTCTTTCAGATCCTGAGGAATCAGTGCAGGGACGCCATCCGGAGTCGTGGAGCCCGCTTCAACCTGGAAGCGCTGGACCAGCGGCTCGAGTTGAAGCCCGCGGATCCGGAACGAGGTCCCGAGCGCAGCCGGGAAAGGGGACAAGCGAGGGAGTTGCTCTGGCGGGCGCTCGAGAAGTTGGGTGACGACCACAGGGAGATCATCGTGTTGAAGGAGCTGGAGGGATTCCGCTACGGAGAGATTGCGGGCATCCTGGCCATCCCCGAGGGGACCGTGGCGAGCCGGCTGTTCCATGCCCGTCGGGCATTGGCGGATGTTCTGGCGGACATGGGGGTGCAGTACCCATGACGAAAGCAGAGCGCCACGACGGTGGTCCCGTGAGTCGCGAGGATCTCATGCGGTACCTGGACGGGGAGTTGACGCCTGAGGAGCGGGCCTCGATAGAAGACCGGTTGGGGTCTTCCAGTGAGCTCCGCCGCGAGATGGCCATCTTTTCGGCCATGAAGGAGGACCTCCGAGACCTGTCCTTCGTTCCTCACGGGGGGGTTTCGGTCTGGGACCGGATCCGTGGGCGCATCACGCGTCGCATCGGCTGGACCCTCACCGGTCTGGGATCCGTGGCCTGGGTCGCCTATGGTATCTGGGTCT
>JAHEKK010000042.1:9967-12355 GCA_024638395.1 Gemmatimonadota bacterium
GCGTGCGGCGGAGCTCGGTGTCGGTCTTCATTCCCGGCCTGGGCGCGCTGTACCGCCTGAATGATGACTGGCGGCTGCTGGCCGGCGTGATTTTCGAACGGTACAAAGAGTACGGCACTGACCCGTACCGGGATGTACACCGATGATCGTCGTTACAACGGACACCGTGGCGGGGCAGGAAGTGAAACGGACCCTGGGCCTGGTGCGCGGCAGTTCCATCCGCGCCAGGCATCTGGGTCGGGACATCGTGGCAAGCCTTCGCAATCTCGCCGGGGGTGAACTGTACGAGTACACGAAGCTCCTGGCCGAAGCCCGTGAACAGGCCATCGACCGCATGGTCGAGGAGGCCAAGGTCCTGGGGGCCAATGCCATCGTTACGGTCCGGTTCCAGTCTGCCGAGGTCAGCAAGGGGGCTGCGGAAATGCTCGCCTACGGTACCGCCGTCATCGTGAGACCCACCGCCTGAGCTCACCTCCCCTCCCTTTCCGTCGACTGTGGTAGCGGTCGTCGCGGAGACCGCCCTCGCTCAGCGAGTCATTCAGGCCTTCCCGCTGCCGGCCGACGTCGAGCCGCTGACCCTGGGACCTGCAAGCGATGCCTTACTGGAAACGGCGTGTCTCTGGATCGTTCAATTGGACCGGCCCGGCGGACGAACCCGGGCCGCCGAGATCGGCCGCGCGATGCGTCGATTTCCCTGGCTTCCCGTGGTCGCGGTCGTAGACCCCGAGCACGATCCGGCTGAGCTGGTCGAGCTGGGAGGCCTGGGGGTGCGCCGTGTGGCCACCTGGCCCTCCGGGGAACCGGCGGAGGCATGGCGGAGGAATCTCGTCGACGTGGTGTGCTCCGCCGTAGGAGATGTGGTGAGACGGACCATGAATAGTGCGGACCCCACCGTCGCCGAGTGTCTGGCCTGGTCGACCGCTCTCGCCCACAAGCTTCCGGAGGCGGCGGATCTCGCCGAGATCACGGGGTTCAGTCCACGGGCGCTGGCCCGACATCTCAAGCGGCACGGAGGGCTGACGCCGGGTCAGACCCTGACACTGGGCCGCGTCATCCAGGCCTTGTATCGGCTCGCCATGACCAACCAGCCCGTGGAGAGAGTGGCCCTGGGCGTCGGCTTCGCGAGCGGGTCGGGACTCCGGCGGGCCCTGGGCCGAACCCTTGGCCGGACCCCATCCGCCTACCGGAGGCGGGGCGCCGTCGTTGAAGCCATGGAAAGCCTCGTGTCCGACTTCGGTCAGTCGGGCCGGAGGGATGTTCACTGAGCGCCCGCACCATCCTGCCGAGACCGCGGTCTCAGCTTCCCCCCTGGCCGCTCCTCAACAGGTGGCCCCTCAGGTCGCCCAGGTCCAGGCGGCCGTTTCCGTTGCCTGTCTGATCCAGGGCTGCCCGCTCCAGGTCCGTCAGGGCCCGGGCAGCACCGAGCAGCTCGTCGGCGATCCGACCGACCTCCAGGAACAGCGGCCCTACGTCGACCGCGTATTCCCACTGACTGGAAGCACCCGACGCGTCGCGGATCCCCACCGCCAGCGTGGTCGAGCCGTCCGATAGCGGCACACCCGTAAGAAGGAGGAGGTCGTTGGTGATCTGAGCCGACAACCACTCCGGCAGATCGGCTCCGTCGAGCTCGTAGGGAGGAATGCCGCCACCGATCCGGTGGAACTGGACCACGGGACTGTACGCGCTCGGCGCGTCCGCGTCCTGTTCCACGATTGCGGGCGTCGCGTTGGTGGAGACCCAGACCACGGCGCCGGTTTCCTGTAACCCCAAACGGTGAATGGTCACCGGCGTCGCTGTGCCGTCGTCCAGGTTCGTGCTGGGCGTGGTCAGGGCCGAGAGGCGGCTCTCATTGCCGGGGAAGCCCAGGAGGTCCGTCACCTCCCCCCGGTTCCCTCCGTTCCCGTGGGTCCTGATCAGGTCGTCCCCGCCGTCTCCCTCCAACAGGCGGAACCGGTAGGGTACGCCGGAATCCCGGGCAGGGCGAAACTGCCCGTCCAGGTTCCATCGGTAGGCCACGAGGCCCCGGCCGGGAAGCGAAGCGTCGAACCCCTCCCTCGTCCGGTATTCGATGACGATGGATTGCCTACCGTCCCCGTCCAGCGGGATCCGCAGCGGTCGTCCGCCGCCGGCCGTCGGTTCGATCCGGTAGGGGCGGTACCGCACGTCGGAGTCCACCGTCTCGAACTCGGTCCAGCCCAGCTGCGCCAGCGACCAGGGGGACATATGAACCGGACCGAATCCCTCGACCTTGACGCTCGGGTCCCCACATCCCCACGAGCCGGCAGCCATGAGCCCCCAGCATCCGACGACCCAGCGCCGCTCCGTGGGCAGCGTGCCGTCGATGGGATGATACAAGTCGGGTAGGCCGAGGACGTGTCCCATCTCATG
>JAHEKK010000571.1 GCA_024638395.1 Gemmatimonadota bacterium
ACCCCGCCTCGACCGCCAAGGCGATCAGTACACCGATGATGATCACCAGCAACTCGACAGAAAGCCGGCCGAAGGTCTTAGAGCTGTTCACGCTGCCTGGCATCTGGTGTCCATCAGAGGTCGCCATCTAACTCTAATTCTCTAGCAATTCTCGCTTCAGGATGGGAGTTATACCGCGCCGATCGCAACTGGCCGACGAATGGAGCGGGCCTCCGACGCGGGATAACTCCATTAGTGAAGAGCGGTCTCAACCGGTCATCGAGTTCTCCGGCGTCGCGCCATCCTGCTCCAGCGCCGCCTTGAAGCTGGGTAGACGGTCTAGAGGGCTGATCACGTTCAGCCCTGGCCGGTTGATGATGTGGAGGTAGCGGCTCGTGGTCTTGAGGTCCCGATGGCCCATGAGCCTCTGGAGTAGCCGGATGTCACAACCCGCGCGGAGCATCTCCGTGGCGAAGCAATGCCTGAGAACGTGGCAGCTGACCGGACGGTGGATCCTCGCCTCTCGGGCGGCGCGCTTGATGGCTCGCTGGACCGTCGTGACGTGAATGGGCACGCGTCCTACATGTCTGGTCTTCGGATCACGGGTGAGCTTGGGCGACGGGAACAGGAACTGCCATCCAAACTCCCATCCGGCTCGAGGGTCCTTTCGGTGTAGCGCGCCCGGGAGCCGAGCCCAGCCTCGGCCTGCCTCGAGATCCTCCAGGTGAGCCTCTTCCACACGCTGGATCTGGCGGCGGAGTGCTGGTATGGCAGACCTGGGAATGACGGTGGTGCGGTCCTTGGCTCCCTTCCCTGCCCGGACGTGTAACTCACCGCTTCCTAGGCTGAGGTCCTTGATCCTGAGGCTGATGGTCTCGGACACACGGGTACCGGATCCGTACATGATCATGGCAGCCACCCGGTAGGGCTCCTTCAGCCGGGCCATGACGAGGTCCACTTCCTCTGCCGTGGCATACTTTGGGAGCACCTTGTTGGCCTGTGCCCGCGAAACACCCTTTCGCCCTCCGAGGTCGATACCGAAGAGCTCCCTGTAGAGGAAGACGATGGCGGAGGCCGCTTGATTCTGCGATCCGGGGCCGAGCCCCTGGCCCTCGGCGAGCTGCTCGATGAACGTCTCGACGTCGGCGCGACCCAACGTCGAGGGGTGCACGCCCCCGAAGTGGGCGATGTAGCGCTTGATCCACCCGAGATAGGTTGCCTCCGTCCTCGGACTGAGATGACGCGTACGGATGCGCACTCGGACCCGCTCGTAGAGCGCCGCTCGGTCCCAGCTCCTTCCGGGGTCCGCTGGGGCCCGACGAGGCGGCGCATCGGTCTCCGTCGACGCTCTTCGAAGGCCTTCGAGCCCGGGCCCGGCCTCGACTCGGTTCCGCTTCATGCGAAGAAGCCTGGTTAGAGCGAAAGTCGGCGAGAATGACGCGATGGGACGCAAGGCGGGCATGGTTGCTCCCTGACAGGGTGGGCACGCCGGAGGGCGCGCGGATGTTGGCGCCCCGGATTGCGACGAACGATGTCCCTCAACCACCTTGCCCGCATGATGCCTCAACCGCCGTCCGCCATCTCCCTCCGCGACCTCCCTGGCCTCTTTGGCCCCCGCGGCCTATTGGGCTTGCGGGCCCACCCGGGCCTCCGCGTCCCCCTTGGGGCCCCAGGCCTACCGGGCCTCCTGGGCCTCCTCGCCCTCACACTCTTGGCCGCCTGCGACGCCCCGCCCCCCGACGCGTCCATCCCCCCAGGCGACTGGCCCCACTACGCCCGCGACTTGGCCGCTACGAAGTACTCACCCCTGGAGCAGATCCACGCGGGCAACGTGGACGATCTGGAGGTGGCGTGGACGTGGGAGTCGGCGGACTACCGGCTGACGGGTGAGCACGAAGGGTCGTCGGTGAACTCCAACTTCCAGGCGACGCCCATCAAGATCGGCGACCGGCTGTACACGTCGACGAACCTGGGTCAGGCTGCGGCGCTGGATCCTGCCACGGGTCGGGAGCTGTGGCGGTACGACCCGTACGCCTCAGGACTCCGGCCGGTGCCGGGAGGGCGTTCGAACCGCGGCGTGGCGTATTGGACAGACGGCTCGGAGGAGCGGATTCTGCTGGGCTCGGGCGAGTACCTGGTCTCACTGGACGCGACCACGGGGCAGCCGGACCCGGCCTTCGGTGCGACGGGGGCGGTGAACCTGGCGGACGACCCGGACCCACGGGTCCTGACCTTCAGCTGGACGTCAGCACCACTGGTCGTCCGGGACATGGTGATCGTGGGGGCCACGGCGATGGTGCCGAACCGCAACTGGAAGACAGCACCTCCGGGCTACGTCCGGGCGTATGACATCCGAACGGGCGAGCTCCGGTGGCGCTTCAACCCGATCCCCGAACCGGGCGACCCGGCATTGGCGACGTGGGGTGACTCCTCCTGGGTCTACTCGGGCAACGGCAACGTCTGGACGCTGATGAGCGCGGACGACGATGCGGGCCACGTCTATCTGCCGCTGAAGACGACGACGAACGATTGGTACGGCGGCCACCGCCCAGGCGACAACCTGTACGGCGAATCCGTGGTGGCGTTGGATGTGGACACGGGCGAACGGATCTGGCACTACCAGATGGTCCGCCACGGCCTTTGGGACTACGACCCACCGGCAGCGCCGAACGTGCTGAACGTGGTCATCGACGGTCAGCCTCGTAAGGTGGTGGCCCAGGTGACCAAGCAGGCCTTCGTCTTCGCCTTCGATCAGGAGACGGGCGAACCGATCTGGCCCATCGAGGATCGACCGGTTCCCCCATCCCCGGTTCCAGGCGAGGTGGCGGCGGAGACCCAGCCGTTCCCGACCTGGCCGGAGCCCTTCGACCTGCAGGGCCTCACGGTAGACGACCTCATCGACTTCACGCCGGAGCTCCGCGGCGAGGCGGAGGAGATCCTGGACGACTTCGTGTACGGCCCGATGTTCACACCTCCGACGGTGAAGGGCGTGGACGGTAAGCAGGGCACGATCCTGATGCCGGGTTGGGTCGGTGGCGCGAACTGGGGCGGTGCGGCCTTCGACCCTGAGACGGGCATCCTCTACATCCCCTCGGTGAC
>JAHEKK010000572.1 GCA_024638395.1 Gemmatimonadota bacterium
CCCGGCGTCCACGACGATCGGATGGGCACCCCGCCGTGAGAGGTGCCAGGCCGTAGCCAGGCCGATCACGCCCCCGCCCACGACCGCGACGCGCTTCATGGGCGGGACCCCGTCCTCACGAACTCCAGATCTCGCCCAGCACGCGCTGGAAGTTGCCACCGAGGACCCCGCGGATGTGGTCATCGGTGTAACCCCGGCGAATGAGAGCCTCGGTGAGGTCGAACATGCGCTTGGGGTGGTCCACTCCGTCGATGTCGATCTTGTCGCGGAAGGCGTAGGAGTCCTTGTAGTTGGCCTTCAGGGCCGCATACTCGTCTTCCGGCATATCGTCGTAGCCGTGGAGGTCGATGTCGCTGCCGACACCCAGGTGTTCGATGCCGACCAGGTCGCGCACGTGGTCGAAGTGGTCCACATAGTCTTCGATGGTGGTCGGCTCCCGGTCCTTCACGAACATCCGGACGCCGGTAATGCCCATTACGCCGCCGGTGGACGCCATGGCCCGGATGGCCTCATCGGTTTTGGTCCTGGGATGGCCCCCGGAGAGGGTGCGACTGTTGGAATGCGTGTACAGGACCGGTCGGGAGGAGATCTCGCAGGCGTCGAGAGTCGTCCGGTCTCCCGAGTGGGACACGTCCACGGCCATGCCGACCTCGTTCATGCGCTCGACGATACCCACGCCGAAGTCGGAGATACCGCCGTCGCCCCGCTCCGTGGACCCACTGCCGATCATGTTGCGGGAGTTGTATGTGAGCTGAGAGACCCGTTGTCCGAGGGCATGGAAGGTGTTGACGTCGTCCGGGCCGTGGAAGTGGGATGACGTCTGGAGGCCGATGAGGATTCCGACTTTGCCGGATCCGTGTACCCGGGCCAGATCCTCGGCCGAGTCGATGCGAACCAGCAGGTCCGGCCTCGCGGCGATCATCGCGTTGTACCGGGACACGAAGAGCATGGAATTGTGGTACTGGTCATCGAGATCACGGCCGCCGACGCCCGTGGCGATGTGGAAGACGTCGATGTGGGACTGCCGGAATTCCTCTTCCTCTTCCGCCGTCATTCCCTCGAGGTCGGGGCCCCAGCGTCGACTCACCGTTCCTGAGATGGCCAGGGGCGAGAGCATGTCGATGACGAGGGATCCGGTCACGAGGTCTATGCATCGCGTGGTGTATTCCTGGGTCACCGCGACCCTCACCCGCCCGAGACTGACCATGGGCGCCGCGACGAAGGCGCCCAGTGCTCCCCCCATCTTCCTCACGGCGTCCCTGCGGGATATCTGGCTCACGTAGACTCCTCCGAAGTCGGTCGGGTGGACAGTACATAGAATCCGTGATCCCCGCCCGGCGCGAACCCCGTCACCCTGTGTCCCCGGCCGAGATAGTGGAGAAGCGCCGAACGGGTGTAGGTGCGCCATGCCAGCGCAGCCTGGAATGACTCGGCTTCGACCGCCTCGATGTCCGGAGGGACCCCCAAAGCCACGGTGTCCGCGTCCGGCCACGCGGCATCGCCCGGCTCCGGGTTTGGCAGGAGCCGTGGGACCTTCGAGTCGAGGGACGCTGGTGCCCCCGAAGGCGGGTCGGCGTCCAACGCCCACCGCACGATGAAGCGATCGGTCCCCAGGCGGTGCAGCTCGCTGTCGGACTGGCCGTACATGTCGGGGACGTACTCGTCCACCCTGGCGCCCAGGCGGTTGAGGTTCAGGTGGGCGTTCCGGGACACGAGAGGATCGAACGTCCAGTACATCACGTTCACGCCCGCCGTCAGGAGCCGCTCCTTCTGATAGAGCTTCAAGGCGCGTCCGACGCCCCGGTTCCGCGCCTCGGGACGCACGGCGAGCATGTGGGACCAATGAGCCAGGCTTCCTCCGCGGAGGCCCGTGATTCCATAGACCAACCCCATCAGTCGGTCCCGTTCATCGAAGGCTCCGGCCACGACCCCGCCCATCTTGGCGCTGATCTGCAACATCGACGGAGGCACGATGTCGGAGAAGGAGCGGCCCCAGGTGTCCTTCTGGATCTCGACGCACGCATCCAACTCTTCGTCGGATCGGATGTCTCTGATGCGGAACGCGGCGGGGGCCGTGTCGGGGACGTCGTTCGCTCGGGGAGGGGCTGGTTTCAAACGGGACTCCCCCGGGGCTGGTCTACCTGGCGAAACCCTTCGGGCGATCCTACCGTTGGGCGCCGTGTGCGGCAAGGCATGCACGAGGGAAGAGGACCACACCGTTCTCGTTGCCTGACTGAAGGGAGCCACGATTCCAGTGAAGCTTGCAGGGGAGGGTCCGGACGCTGGCAGCCGCTGACGTCGTCGTCGTCGGGGCCGGGATCATGGGCGCTTCCGTCGCGCTGCAGCTCGCCGATCGGGGGGTCGGGGTAGTGGTTTTGGAGCGCGAGAGCGCTCCGGCCATGGGATCCACCGGGAAGAGCGCGGCCGGAGTTCGCGTCCAGTTCACCACAGCCGCCAACGTGGGGCTCTCCATGGCCTCCCTTCCCGTCTTTCGCGGCTTCGAAGACGTCCACGGCATGGGGATCGGCTACCGGGACATCGGATACCTGCTTCTCGTGCCCACGGACCGGTGGGCGGCTCACCTGGAGTCCGTCGCTCTGCAGCGTGCCCTCGGCGCCCCCGTGGAAGTCCTGTCGGTCGAGGAGGCTCTGACCCATGTGGACTTCGACCCGGAGGGTTTGGCCGGCGCCACCTTCGGCCCGTGGGACGGAGTGGTCGACCCCCACATGGTGACCGCGGCGTGGGTGGCCCAGGGGAGGGCCCTGGGCGTGGAGTACCGCTTCGGCCATCCGGTGACGGAGATTCGGCGTCAAGGCGACGGGTGGATCGTCAAGGCCGGCGACACCCTCGTGTCCTGCGCATCGGTCGTCAACGCCGCGGGGGCGTGGTCCGGCGGGGTGGCGGCCCTGGCGGGACTCCACGTGCCCGTTCTGCCGAAGAGGATCCAGATTTTCTTGAGCGCGCCACGTCCCGCGGCGGCGTCCGTGCCCATGACCATCGACGTCGGGAGTGGAGTCTACCTTCGTAGCGAAGGCGACCGGCTGCTCTTCGGGCTGGACAACCTCTCCGAG
>JAHEKK010000043.1 GCA_024638395.1 Gemmatimonadota bacterium
CACGACGGTGGCCGCGGCGATGCCCAACGCCGAAACGGAGACCGCGGCCGCGCTCAGCCCTGGAGACCGGGACAGGCTGCGCACCGCCATCTTGGCGTCGTACCACCAGCCCACCGTCTTTCCGCGACCCCGTAGGGAGGGCGAGGCTCGTGCCGCGGCGTGCATCTGCGCCCCGAATCCGCCCCTCAGGCGACTCCACCCGACGGAGACGAGGGAGCCGAGGGCCAGCTTCCAATACCAGAGCCCGGCCGCCAGAGAGCCCCGTGCCGGGCGAACGTGCTCGGTCCACTCCTCGTCGAGATCTCCGAGGATCCGCCCGGCCAGTCCCGAAGGCAGGAGCAACCGTACCAGAAGCCCGGGGAGGCGGGGAGGGCGCCTCACCCCCCGACCTCGCCACCAGGGAGGTCGGCGAGCCTGGCGGCCGTACCCTGTGCCATGCTGAGGACCGCAGCGTGGGACTCCCGGAGGGCGCGCACCCCCTTCGGCGTGAGCTCGTAGAAGCGCCGAGGCCGCCCACCCCTCGACGGCGGCGCGTCGGCCGTGGACGAGTCGACCAGCCCCCGCTTCTGCAGACGGTCCAGGGCCGTGTGCACGGCGCCCGGACTGGTCGTCCTGCCCGTGCGTGTTTCGATCAGGCGGCGAATGGACACGCCATGGGCTCCGTCCTCCAGCTCGAGAACCGCGAAGAGAAGGACGGTTTCGAAGCCGCCGAGCATCCGACCCATACGCAACCCTTTCATTCCTACACTGTAGTTTTTATCGATTCTACAGTGTAGTTATGAATCTTCGGGACCGCAATTCCCGTCGGGAAGCGGGACGCGCGGATTCTCCTTGATTCCAACTTGCCACAATCCCCCCCGGGCCTGAGGTTTCCCGACCCTCCGGCCCCCCTCGGCACCCCTCTGGGAGTGGAACCCATGCAAATACTTCCCATCGACCTCACCAGCCTGGTCGCGGTCATCCTGGGGATCTCCATCGTGCTCATTCCCGTGGCCGGCGTGACGGCCCGTTTCGTTCTGAAGCCCGTGGTCGACGCCCTCGGCCGTTTTCAGGAGGGCAGGAGCAGCGAAGAGACCATGCAGTTGATGGAACGTCGCATGTCCCTCCTCGAGGCTCAGCTCGAAGGGGTTCAGCACTCCATGGACCGCCTCGTGGAGGTCTCGGAATTCAACGCCGAGTTGCGAGGGGGACGGTCGGGCGGGAAGCTCCCGTCGGGAGAGGGAATCGGGGGATAGGCACCCCGGCCCCGGACGAGCCGCCGGCCCCACCCGTCCGGTCACCCAGGGGGGATGCCCAGGATTGAGGTCAGCCCCAACGCCTCGAAGGCCATCCAGAGACCGAAAGCCCCGTAGAGGGCCAACATCACCAGGGCTTCCTCGCGGGTGAGCTTCATGTCGTGGCGCATGAAGGCGAGCATCACCACCGTGGCGACCATCAGGAAGGCCATCATCGGGACGATCTGGGTGAAGTTCACCACCACCGCACCGCTCACCAGCACGGCGACGGGCACGGCAACCAGCAGGTCGAAGACGTTGCTGCCCAGGACGTTCGAGACGCTCGACGCCTGGCGGTCCGCCACCGCGGCTTTCACGGAGACGATCATGTCGGGGATGGACGTGGCAGCAGCTACCACCGTCATGCCCCAGAAGAAAGTCGGCGTGTTGAAGGCCTCACCCAGCGCGATGGCGGCCCGAAGGAGGATCTCCACGCCCACCACGATCCCGGCAGTGGAGAAGAGGAAGATGGCCCCCTCACGTACCGGGCGAATGCCGACGACGACGGGCATGCTCGAGCGCCAGTCCCGGGCCTCTTCCCACTGGATGAACAGGTAGAGTCCGTAGAGGGCCAGGGGAATGACGGCCAGACCCCGGCCGAGGCGGCCCCGGATCGGGTTTCCGTCCAACGCCGCGTCGAAGGGGCCGCCATAGATGACGGCGAGGGAAATCACCAGCAGGAGGACCGTCACGGCCACGAGATAGAACTGGGCCTCGCGGTACACCAATTCCCGATTCGCCTGCAGCGGCCGACCCCGGACGAGGACGGCGGCCGCCGGTATGACGAGGATGTTGTAAATCGCCGACCCGATGATCGCTGCGAGGCCGAGCTCGAAGTCACCGTGAGCCTTGAGCGCCAGGATGGCCGTGGCGAGCTCCGGGAAGCTCGACGACACGGCCATGAGGACGGAGCCCCGCACCACATCGGGCAGGCGGTAGTGCACGGCCAGGGCATGACTGGACTCCTCGAGGCGGACGCAGGCGAGCCACAGTATCACCGTCGCTACCAGCGCCCCGGCGCCTGCCTGAAGTGCGGTCGTCATCACGGCGTCAGGCCCGACGAGCCCGTGGGGCGTGTCGTCCCGGCGGGGGCGCCAGGAGTCCCACTCCCGGGGCGGAGCTCCAAACCGCGGCGGCGATCCACTAGCGGCGAGCTCCCCCGGCCGGCAGAACCAGCACCGGACGGGAGGCCAGTCGGATCACCTTGTCGGCGACCGAACCCAGGGTGGCGCGGGTCAGGCCGCCGCGTCCATGGGTCGCGAGGGCGATGGCATCCGCGCCCACGGCTTCCGCCGCGGCGACGATCTCCGAAAAGGCCCGGTCGCCGCTTCTGATGTGGCCCTCGACGCGCCGCGAGGGGGACCCGAACCCGCTCACGGCCTGGTCGACGTACCCCTGGGCCTCCTCGAGGGCTTCCTTTTGGTCCCGGATCTGGTCGGGCAGGTAAGGCGACCCGGGCAGATGGCTTGCCTCCACGATCCGGACCAGCGCGAGAGTGGTGTTGTCCCCGAAGATGTTCAGGGCCCCCTGCACCGCCTGCTCGGCCAATTCCGAACCGTCCAGGGGAACCAGGACGTTCCGCACGGGGGGCCAGTCCCCCGGCTCCGGCGCACCGTCTCCCTCGGGACGGACGACGAGGAGGGGGGTGGTCCCTCCACGGAGCAGACGGTCGGTTGTGCTACCGAGCCAATTCCGGCTGACGGGCCCTCGCCCGTGGGTTGCGATGACCAGCACGTCCGGGCGCCGTGCCTCGAAGAAGGCCGTCAAGCCACGTGGGGCACGCTCGAGATGGGTCGACCGCACTTCGCAGCCCTCAACATCGAGGAGCGACTTGGCCTCCGCGTGCCGTTTGTCCACCCAGTGGGCCGCCGCCTCGGCATATCCGGGCAGCGAGAACGGGGGCACTGGATCCACGGCGGTCACCAGCTCGATCACGTCGCCGGGACGGGCGATTGCCCTGGCTGCCGGCAGCGCATGCAGCGAGAGGGGAGAGGTGTCTATGGTTACGCAAATGTGTTTGCTCATGGGGCGTCCAGGCATTCCTCGGCCAAGGGAACCATGCCGGCAATCTCGAACCCCGTCGATGCCGAGTCCAGCGATGGTCCCGCAGGGCGGGAGGCTATACCCTTCCCACTCCCCCGCGAACGAATCGCACCTGACCCAGGCCATTTGGAGCACATCATGGCTACGACCCTGCGTCCAACTCCGCCCTCCACCCCTCCGGCGTGGGCCCTGGCCCTGCTTCTCGTGCTGTCCGGCTGCGGGCCGGCCGCAGACCAGGCAGGCAGCACCTCGCCCGTCCGTATCTATCAAGGAGCCACCTTGATCTTCGGCGACTCCCGGGAGGCCGTCGACGAGGGGGTGCTGGTCGTCTCGGAGGGCCAGATCATTGCGGCCGGCCCCGTCGGTGAGGTAGAGGTGCCCAGCGGGGCCGAGACGATCGACGTATCCGGCAAGACCATCATGCCGGCGATCGTGAACGCCCATGTGCACCTCCCGCCCGAAAGGGAAGCGCGCATCGAGTCGCTACGGCACATGGCCTATTGGGGCACGGGACTCGCCGTGAGCCTGGGCCACGATGAAGGAGCTGCGGCGTTCGACATCCGCCATGAGACGATCCCCGGGGCGTCGAGGTCCATGACCGCGGGACGGGGGATCACGACTCCGGAGCCGGGCCGGTCGGACGTGCCGTATTGGGTCACGACCCCGGAAGAGGCGGAGGCGGCGGTCCAGGAGCTTGCGACCCGATCCGCCGACATCGTGAAGATCTGGGTGGACGACCGCGGCGGCCAATACGAGAAGCTCGGCCCCGAGTTGTACGGCCCAGTCATCGAGACGGCCCATGCCAACGGACTCGAGGTGACGGCCCACATCTTCGCCCTCGAAGACGCAAAGGGGCTCTTGAGGGCCGGGGTCGACGCCTTTGCACACGGGATCCGGGACCAGGACGTGGACGACGAGTTGATGGAGCTCTGGCGGGAACGTCCCCATGTCGTCCTCGTGCCAAACCTCCCCGGCCCGGGCGTGTCCGAAGATCTGTCGTGGCTTTCCGAGACCCTTCCCGAAGAGACCGTCGCCGAGATGCAGGCCCAGGCGGTGGATCGGCCCGAGGCTAGAGAGGCCTTCGGGATCCAGGCCCGGAACCTCGTTCGGATCAGCGAGGCGGGACTGCCCATCGCTTTCGGCACCGACGGAAGCGCCCCTTGGGCCGTTCATCAGGAGATGGCCGATATGGTTCGAAGCGGCCTCGCCCCGGCCCAGGTGGTCCGTGCGGCGACGGGGACGTCCGCCGATTTCATGGGCGTGGATGACGCTGGGACCCTGGACCCCGGGAAGCGGGCGGATTTCCTGATCCTGAACGCCAACCCACTGAACGACATCGCCAATACGAGGCGCATCGACTCCGTTGTGCTGGGAGGCCAGGTGTTGGACAGAGCGGGGTTGGCGGCGGCGTTGAAGGGCGCGTAGTCGGAGCCGAACGCCCCACGCTCCGTCACGACGTCGGGTGAGGCGTCCTCAACCGGAGAAACCGGCGCCGGTCCACGGGCCCCACCGACTCCCGCCCGCCGCCCCCTTGTGATTTATCCACAACAGATATATCTATCTTGCATATATCCATACCAGATAAATCCATCTCTGCGCCGACGGAGGCATTTTGGCCAGGAACAGCGACCCGACCGCCCTGCCCCTACGCCCGCCAGTCTTCCACATCCTCCTGGCCCTGTCCAGCCGGAGCCTCCACGGCTTGGGGATAGCGGCCGAGGTCGAAACCACGTCGGGGGGCGCCCTGGAGCTGGGCCCTGGAACCCTCTACCGCTCTCTCGCCGAGATGGCTGCCTATGGGCTGGTCCAGGTCGTGGCGGAGTCTCCGGAGGGTGCCGATCCGCGCCGTAAGTACTACCGCATCACCCCCGAGGGTGAACGACTCGTGCGCGCCGAAGCCGAGCGCCTGGCGAGGGTCGTCGCCGAAGCCCAGGCACGTAACGTTCTCCCGGCCACACAGTGAGAACGGACTCTCCGAAGCTGATGCTGTTTCGCGCCCTTCTCAGGCTTTTCCCGGGATGGTTCGTCGACCGTCACGGAGAAGAGATGACGGAGCTCCTTGCCGCCCGCCTCCAGAAGGCACCGTCGGCACAGGCACGAGGCCGTGTGTGGCTCCGTGCCGCCGCCGACGTCGTCGGATCGGCCTGGGCCATGAGGAGGTCGGGACTCGCCCCGGGGGGGTCGCCCGGCAACGGAACAGCAAGAGGCGGCATGCCCGAACGGAACAGAAGAGGACCCCGCATGGACAATTGGTGGCAGGACTTTCGGCAGACCATCCGGCATTTGATCCACGCTCCCGGGTTCACGGCCGGGGCGACGCTCCTCCTGGCTGTGGGCCTCGGGGCCAACATCGCCGTCTTCTCCCTGGTGGACGCGGTGCTCTTCCGTCCCCCCCCGTGGGCGAATCCCGATCAGGTCGTATACGTCTACCAGGACTCGGACGAGGGAGAGCCGAGCTCCTCATCCTTCCCGGCATACCGGGACATGGTCGAGGAGTCGGTGTTCGCGCATGTGGCCGCGACCTCCCCCTCCTCCGCACGCCTGGAGCGGGACGGAGCCGAACTTCCCGTGGAGACCGAGTTCACAACGGCCAGCATGATGGATGTCCTGGGGTTGACTCCGGCCCGGGGCCGGTGGTTCGGTCCCGAGCACGACCGCGTCGGCTCCGAGATGGCCGCCGTCGTAAGCCATCCGACCTGGGTCTCGGCCTTCGGAGCCGATCCCGGCGTCGTCGGCTCCACCGTGCGGCTGAACGGTCAGCCCGTCACGGTGATCGGCGTCGGGCCCCAGGGTCTCTCGAGCAGTTTCCCGCCCTTCATGACCGACTTCTGGCTCTCCATTTCCACCACGCCCATAGAGGGCGATTTCCGAGTGGCGAATCTCGACCGGAGGGCCGACCACTGGTACCAGGTACGTGCCCGACTGGCCCCGGGTACTTCGGTGCCTCGAGCCGCATCCGCCATGAGTGCGCTGGCGGGCCGCCTCGCCCGGGACCACCCGGAATACAACCGGGGCCGGGGGATCACCGTCTTCCAGTCACGAGACGTCCGGGCGACGCCGACCCAGGACGGGCGCCTCTTTCAGATGGGGACGCTCCTGACCGGCGTGGTGGCCACCGTCCTCCTCCTCGCTTGCGCCAATCTGGCCAACCTGCTGATGGTCCGTGGCTTGACCCGCTCGGGTGAGATGGCGGTTCGGCGGGCCCTGGGCGCGGGAAGCGGTCGAATCGCCCGCCTCTTCCTACTCGAGTCGATGGCTCTGGCCCTGGCCGGCGGCGGCCTCGGAGTCCTGCTGACCGTCTGGGCTCTCCGCGCGTTCCCCACGACACCCCTCGCCCAGGTATTCCCGGGGGCCCTGGACCTCCGCCTGGACATCCGCGTGATCGGCTACGCCCTCGGGCTGGTGCTCCTGACGGGCCTACTGTTCGGTCTCATGCCGGCGCTGCGGGCCGCCCGCAGCGGAGTGGCGCGCTCCCTCCGCGACGACGGTCGCGGCATGTCCCTGAGCCCGGGCGCCAAACGCCTTCGAAACGGTCTCGTCGCTGTCCAGGTCGCCGCTTCGATGATCCTCGTCGTGGCCACCGGCCTGCTTGCTCGCAGCCTTGCGACGATCCAGGGGCGCGAGACCGGAGTGGATGAGGACCGGGTGGCCTGGGTCCGGACGGGATTGTCCACCGTCGCTGAAACGGCGGAGGAGCGCCACGTCCTCCTCGAGGAGATCCTGAGACGGGTCGAGGCGCTGCCGGGCGTCACAGTCGCCGCGGCCACCACGCGCCTCCCGGCCCAGGGCGGCGGGACCACCACGACGATCGTCGAAGGCTACACACCGGCAGCCGGAACCGAGGCGGTGGAGCTGCCTTTCCTCCTGATCAGTGACGAGTACTTCGAGGCCATGGGGCTGACCGTCTCTGAAGGGCGGCCTTTCGGTCCCGACGAGGTCGAAGGGGGTGAGACCCACGTCATCGTCAATGAAACGGCCGCCAGGGTGTTCTGGGGAGGAACCGACGTCCTCGGCAGAAGGATGCGGGGGGAGGGCTCGGACCGCTGGCGGACGGTCGTGGGGGTGGTCTCGGATGCTCCGGTCCGGGGCCTCGCCGAGGCCGTGACGCCGGCGTTCTACTACTCCCAACGCCAGACCGGTGGCCTGGACTCGTTTTACACCGTCTTCAGGACCGATGGTGATCCCGCAGACGCCCTCCCAGCCGTCCGAAACAGCATCGCCGAGGCTCGGGCCGGCATCACCATTGATGGCCAGGGCACCCTGACGGATCATTTCGGCGACGGGCTGGCCGCCTCCCGGTTCACGGCGGGACTCCTGGGGGGGTTCTCCCTCCTGGCGGTCGTGCTGGCCGGCTTGGGGATCTATGCAGTGGTCGCGTTCGGCGTGGCCCGCCGATCGTCGGAGCTGGGCCTCCGTATGGCCCTGGGTGCCGGATCCTCCCGTGTGGTCGCCATGGTCATCAGAGACGTGCTGGGGACGGTGCTGCTGGGCGTAACCGCCGGCCTGACGCTGAGCCTGCTCATGGCTCCGCGCGTGTCGAGCCTGATGTACGGGGTCGAGGGGAGGGACCCCCTGGCCATCGGCGGTTCGGCCCTGGCGGTGGCGGCCATCGCCGCCCTCGCGGCCTGGGTACCCGCCAGGATGGCCGCTCGAGCGGATCCCGTAGACGCCCTTCGCGGCTCCTGACAAGGCCGGCGGGGGCGGTTGGTCACGCCCCTCGCCTGGCCCCTTCAGCGGCTCTCGCCGCCGGAGACTTGCCGTTCCGGGCCGGAAAAAGCCTTTTCGGACTGATCTCTCATCCGAAACCCGATCCGGATCAGCTGACATGATTGCTACGCCCTCGCTTCCCTCCAGGGCCTCGCGCACGCCTCTGCTGCTGGCGGCCGCCATGTTGTTCCTGGCCTCCCCCCTCACGGCCCAACACCCCCAGCCCGAGGGGTGGGTCGGCGGCCACGGCTCGGCCAACTTCGACCTGGCCACTCGCTGGGCCCCCTACCAGATCTCCGACATGACCCACTCCATGACCGTGGATCCACAATGGATCGAGGGCGGGGACCGGTTCTGGTATCGGTGGGAGGATCGTGACGGCCGGTACTTCTGGCTGGTCGACCCCGCGCGGGGCGTCAAGTCGCAGATCTTCGACAACGATCGCATCGCCGCCGAGCTCACCCGCATCACGGGGGACCCCTACGACGGCCAACACCTTCCGATTCAGACCATTCGTTTCGTCGACGCGAACACGATCCAGTTCGACGTCACCTCTTCACAGGACGAAGAGGAGGAAGACGCGGACGTTGAGGAAGAGGAGCAGGAAGACACCGAGGACCGGGGCCGGGACCGGCCGAAGAAGATGGTCTTCCATTTCGAATACGACGTATCCACGCGGACGCTCCGTCAGCTCCAGGACTACGAGGAGCCGGACGATCACCCCTCCTGGGCCAACGTTTCTCCCGACGGTCAGACCGTGATCTTCGCCAGGAACCACAACCTCTTCATGATGACGGGCGACGAGTACGCCAGGATCCTCGACGTGCGCCGAGGCCTGAGCGGCGAAGAGGCCGACTCGGTGGATCAGGCGTTGGAGGTCGAGGAGACACAGCTCACGACCGACGGCGAGCTGTACTACTCATGGGCCGTGAACGGAAGCGGACGCGGCCCCGTCGACTCGAAGAAGGAGGAGGAGTACGCCAAGCGGAATCGCGTAGGGGCATCCTGGGCCACCGATTCTCGCCGGTTCGGGCTGATCCGCTCGGATCAGCGTGAGACAGGGCGCCTGTGGGTCATCCACAATACGGGAAGCAAGCGCCCCGAGTTGGAGACCTACGCCTACGACATGCCGGGCGAGAAGGACGTAACGCAGCAGGAACTGTGGCTCTTCGACCTTCAGGGCCAGGAGGCCAGCCAGGTCGACGACGACCCATGGGTTGACCAATCCATGTCGTTCCTGAGCCGGCCGTCCTTCTTCTACCCTGGATCCACGGAGCCGCGAAGAGCCTTGTGGGCTACGGACGACCCGACGCAGGTGTACTTCATGCGCCGGTCCAGGGACCGGCACAGGTTGGACCTGGTCAGGACCGACGTAACCACGGGCGAGACCACCGTACTCATCGAGGAGCGCCTCAACACCTATCTGGAAGAGGCACAGCGCCCCGCCCCCCGCATCCTCTCCAACGGAAACATCCTCTGGTGGTCTGAAGAGGACGGACGCGGCCACCTCTACGTCCACGGCCCCGACGGCCAACGCCTTCGGAGGCTCACCGAGGGCCCCTGGACCGTGGACAATGTGCTCTCCGTCGACGAGACCGCAGGCGTGGTGTTCTTCACCGGAGCCGGACGCGAGGCCGGCCTCGATCCCTACTATCTCCAGGTGTACCGTGTCGGGCTCAACGGGGGCAACGTCCAGCGCCTCAGCCCCGACGACGCCGACAGCCAGGCGGAATTCGCCGAGTCGACGAGCTTCATGGTCCACAGCTACTCGAGAGTGGACCAAGCGCCGGTATCGGTGTTGCGAAATGCCGGCGGGAGCCAGGTCCTGGAGCTGGAAACCGCGGATGTCTCGCGACTCGCCGAAGCCGGCTGGCAGATGCCCGAGACCTTTACGGTGAAGGCGGCCGACGGCATCACCGACCTCTACGGGGTGATGTACAAGCCCTTCGACTTCGATTCGACGAAGACCTACCCCATCGTGGAGTACGTCTACCCCGGCCCCCAGACCGAATCGGTGGCCAAGTCCTTCAACCAGGGGAACAACCTGGCCGCCCGATACGAGGTCGGTCTTGCCCAGTTCGGCTTCATCGTGATCACCGTGGGGAACCGGGGAGGGCATCCCCACCGCTCGAAGTGGTACCACAACTACGGCTACGGGAACCTGCGGGACTATGGCCTGGCCGACAAAAAGGTCGCGGCCGAGCAACTTGCCCAGCGGCACTCCTTCATCGACCTGGACCGTGTCGGCATCTACGGCCACTCGGGTGGCGGTTTCATGTCCACGGCCGCCATGTTGGTCTATCCGGACTTCTTCAAGGTGGCCGTGTCCTCCTCGGGAAACCACACGAACGACATCTACAACCGCTGGTGGTCGGAGACCCACCACGGGGTCAAGGAGGTGGTGGAGGGTGACTCGACCCGGTTCGAGTACGAAATCGCCAAGAACCCCGACCTGGCCGGGAACCTGAAGGGGCACCTCCTCCTCACGACGGGAGACCGGGACAACAACGTGCACCACGCAAACACGGTGCGGATGGCCGAAGCCCTGATCCGGGCCAACAAGCGGTTCGACTACTTCATCTTCCCCGGCCAACGCCATGGATACGGCGACATGGGAGACTACTGGTTCTGGCTTCGGGCCGAGTATTTCGTTCGGCACCTCCTCGGCGACGACCGGTGGGAGGTAGACAACCGCGCTCTCAACCTGGAACGGGAGCAGACCAGGTAGACACGGCTACCCCCCGGAAACGGGGGGCTAGCGACAAAAGCCCGACGGTCGCTGTCTGTCAAACCCCGACATTGGCGCGCCGCGGGTCGACCCATCGTGAGGAAGGCGATTCCCGCCCCACCCACATGACCACAGCCCGGAGGCTCTTTTGGCGACACGGTGCGGAATCTGGGTCGATCAGCGTGAGGCCGTCCTCATCTTCGTCGAGGGCGACAACGTCCGGATCGACCGGGTGGAGTCCGACGTCGAGTCGGAACGACAGTCGGCCGGGGGCTCGCCAGGGATCACGGCCAAGGCCGGGAAGCGTCATGGCGGGCGCGGCGGCGGACTGGACGACGCGCTGCCGGAGCGAAAGATCGGCCGGCGTCGTCAGCAGGCCCTGAAGCGGTACTACGACAACGTGGCGGCGGCGGCCGGGGGCGCTACGGCCCTGCTGCTGTTCGGCCCGGGCCAAGCCAGGGACGAGCTCGCCAAAGTGATCGAGGCATCGGCCCCCGGGCGGGCGACCATCTGGTCGGAAGCGTCCGACAAGCTCACCGAGCCCCAGATGGTGGCTCACGTCCGGGCGTTCTTCGACGTTTCCGCCGACTAGCTACTTCTGCGACGAGAGGGGGCAATGAGCCCTGCCGGGAAGGACCGCCACGCCAGGGCCCTGACCCGGTCCCGGATGAGGATGGTGGCTCGCGATCTGGCGCCCCGGGGGAACCTCGACGAGGCCGTCCTGGAAGCGATGGCGACGGTACCTCGCGAGGCCTTCGTTCCGCCGGAGTATGCTCATCGGGCGTATGAGGACGGGCCGCTTCCCATCGGCGAGGGGCAGACCATCTCACAACCCTATGTCGTGGCCGTCATGGCGTCCGCAGCCGAGCTGACGCCCGTGGACCAGGTGCTGGAAGTGGGCACCGGATCGGGATACGGAGCCGCGATCCTCGCCCAGCTCGCGCGGCAGGTCTACACCATCGAGCGTCATGCCAATCTGGCCACGGAGGCCCGTCAGCGATTCGAAGACCTTGGATACCGGAACATCGACGTCACCATCGGCGACGGGACCCTCGGGCTTCCGAGCCGAGGCCCCTTCGACGCCATCGTCGTCACGGCCGGTGCCCCGTCCGAACCCCCGCCCGCGCTGCTCGAGCAGTTGGCTCCCGGCGGACGGCTGATCATCCCCACGGGGGACACCCGATACCACCAGGAGTTGACCCGTATCCGACGTTCGCCTGACGGCACGGAGTTCAAGCGGGAACCCCTGGGGGGCACGCGATTCGTCCCCCTGATCGGGGAGGCGGGTTGGACCAACGACCACCCGCTCGCGAACACCGGTCCGCCGCGAGACACCGAGTAGGGAGGGCCTCTCCGATCGATGGCAGCGTCCAGCCCATCTCGAAAGACGAAGACCGGCCAGAGGATCGGCCTGATTCTGGGCCCGGCCCTGTTCCTTTCGAGTTTCGCTCTGGAACTGGACCCGACGAACCCCGCATTGACCCGCATGGCCGGGGTCGCCGCGCTCATGGCCACGTGGTGGATCACCGACGCAATTCCACTCTTCGCCACCG
>JAHEKK010000573.1 GCA_024638395.1 Gemmatimonadota bacterium
GTCCACCGTTTCATTCCAAACCGCGGACCCGTCGAGCCCCGTGGCATAGAGGGCGCCCACCACGGCACCCATGCTGGTGCCGACAACGATCCGTGGATCCACGCCCAGGCTATCCAACGCACGTACCACGCCCGCGTGGGCGATGCCCCTTGCACCGCCCCCGGAAAGTACGAGAGCCTGTTGCGCACTTGCGGGCTCACTCGTTGTGGTGGTGAGCGGCAGAGCAAGGCAAAGGGCCGCGAGGCGTGTGAGGGATATCCGCAGGGCACGAACGGACTCCCGAGACCGCGATCGTCCCTCCGGCGAGGAGAATGATTGTCTAGGCATTTGGGCCGTCTGGCCTCCGAAGACCGTTGGCGGAGTGATCCATGGGTTCATTTTTTTCCTTGCAACGGGCAGATTCGACCCCTAGGGTATCTGTCCCGATACAGAGGTCCGCGACCTCCTCGGCGCGCCCGAAGCCCTGCTTTCTTGCCGTGTCGATACCTTTCGTGCTCGCTGCTGGTACCCGTGTCGGGCGGCCGGACAAGTTTCGAGGGTAAGCAACCATGAGTTCAAGATCGATCGCCGCTCCGGGTTTCGGCCGCAGAGCGAGGCAAGCCGCGCGGCGAAGCCTCTGGCTCGCCCTGCTTGCCGGCTGCACCCAGACGACGGTAGTGCCTGTTACGGTTGACGAGATATCGGTCATCCCGGATCGCCTGGATACCATGGTGGACGACCAGTCCACGTTTTCCATCGAGCTCCGGGACGGAGAGGGTAACGTGCTTCCCGACCGTCCGGTTCGGTGGGCCAGTCTCGACCTCCAGGTCGTCACCGTGAGCGATGCAGGTGTCGTGACCGCCGTCGGCCCCGGGCAGGCCCTTGTCACGGCCACGGCCGACGGAGCCGTCGGGACGGCGCAGGTCACCGTGGAACGGCGCCCCGTGGTTCGAGTGCAACCCTCGGAGGCTCATCTCGAGGCGGTTTCGGGACAGGGCGGATCGGTCCGTGAAACGCTTGCAGTGGACAACGGCGGAGGCGGCGCGCTGGGCGCGCTGTCGACGTCCGTCTCGAGCAGTGGAGGGTGGCTTTCCGCGAGCCTGGCTCAGGAGTCCGCTCCCACGCAGCTCACCGTTTCGGCCCGGGGGTCCAACCTTTCCGCCGGTACATACCAGGGGCAGGTCACCGTTACGGACGGCGCATCCTCGGCCGTCGTGGCCGTGTCTCTCGTCGTCACCGAGCCCCCGCCGGAAATCGACCTCAGCCGGTCCTCCCTCACGTTCGGAGCGTTGTCGGGCAGCTCACTGCCACGGAGCCAGAGCGTAGCCGTCACGAACGGTGGCGGCCAGTCCCTCACCGGACTCGGCACGCAGATCGGGTACTCCGGAGCCAGCGGCTGGTTGACCGCCACCGTCAGCCCGGCCAGCGCCCCGGCCACGGTGACGGTACGGCCCTCCAGCACCGACCTGCCTCCAGGCACCCATCAGGCCACCGTGAGCGTGACCTCTCCCGTCGCCCAGACCCGGACGATCTCGGTCCAGTTCGACGTAGTGGATCCGAACCCTCCTGAGGTTCCCACCGAGCTCCAAGCCCGATCGAGAGGCAAGAACCGCATTGACCTCGACTGGGAGGACGAGTCGGACAACGAGACGCGGTTCGAGCTCGAGCGGCGGCAACTCGGGGTGGATTGGGCGGTGATCGCGACCCTGGCTCCCAACGCCGAGTCCTATCGGGACGAAGGACTCCAGAGCGCGACCTGGTATCAATACAGGGTCCGGGCATGCAACGCCGGAGGTTGTTCGGCACCCTCGAACTGGGACTCCACGTGGACCAGCTTTTGACACGCGACGCGAGAACAGTCCATTGGATCTGAGCGGCGCCCGCGTCCTGATCACCGGCGGTAGCCTGGGTCTGGGTAAGGAGACGGCACGGCGGCTCGGGGACCGTGGGGCCAGAGTGGTCATCACGGGGCGGGACCCCCAACGGATACAGGCGGCTGCGGAAGAGGTGGGAGCGCACCCCGTGGTTGCCGATGTTGCCAGTGACAGCGACATCGACCGGACCTTCGCAGAGACGTTGCATGCGCTCGGGGGTCTGGATGTGCTCATCAACAACGCCGGAATCGGCGTACACCGACCCCTGTCGGAGCTGACCCGAGAGGACTTCCGAAAAGTGTTCGAGGTGAACGTCTTCGGCGCCGCCATGATGGCCAAGCGAGCAGCGAAGATCTTCGAGGACCAGGGTCGGGGCAACATCGTGAATGTGGCGTCCACGTCCGGGCTCAGGGGCTACGCCAACGGATCCGTCTACTCCGCTTCCAAGTTCGCACTGCGGTCGATGTCCGAGTGTTGGCGGGCTGAAATGCGGCCACACAATATCCGGGTGATTCAGGTCAATCCGAGCTACGTGCCCACCGCCTTCGGCCGGGACGACCGGCAGGAGAAGCCGGAAGAAGCCGGGAAGCTGACGCCTGGGGAAATCGCACACGCGATCGTGGGAGCCTTGGAGATGGACGACCGGGGCTTCATCCCGGAGCTGACGGTCTTCGCCACCAATCCTTTCTAGACGCTCTCCTTCACAAGTCCCGAGGGTGCCGTTGTCGATGACTCGCAACGGAGCGAATCGGGCCACCGCCGGTCCACATCGAGTCAACACGTTGCCGGTGGTGCCAGGCCGATCCCTCCCCGGAATCGCTCGTGACTCAACCGTGACGCGCCCCCGGCACGTCGGGGCCGCACGCGGAAGAGACGGCACGCCCCTTGCCCTCTCTCACGCATCCGGATGTTCATTGCCGGTGGAAACAAGGTCCGGCCCAGCAGCCCGCGCTCGGCGGCCTGGGCACGCACACCGGACCTGACCGAGCGCTTCGATCGCCCGCGTGGTGATCCGAAACCGTGATGGGTTCGAGAAGGGGGCCCATCACGGTTTCTTCGTTTGGGGGGCCGAGGCCCGGGCGCCTACCTCCCCGCCAGGGGGAATCGCACCCGGGTGTTCTCCCAGGCCATCACGATGGAGCCCCCCGCGCTGCCAGGCTCGGCTTCATAGCTGAAGGTCAGCGTTTCCACCATCTCTTCCGCAGACTCCGCCAC
>JAHEKK010000574.1 GCA_024638395.1 Gemmatimonadota bacterium
GGAATGCCCCGCCGGGACTTCGGCGAGGGGCGGGCGGCGATCCTGCAACCTCTTGCGGACGGGAGTTGGGTCGAGTCCGCGACGATCCTCGGTGACATCGCGACGGCGGTCTCGGCCATCGAAGAGGGCGCCGATTGCGAGGACGGATCGGTGGAGATCTTCGAATGCAACAACATGGAGGTGGTGTCCTTCACACCGGTCTCTCAACTCGGCGGCGCCCGGGGCGTATGGGTGAACGACGTATGGGGTTGGACCGATCCCGTGACCGGCAGCGACTACGCTCTCGTGAGCCGTCGTGACGGGGCCGCATTCGTGGACCTGTCCGATCCGGCGGCGCCCCGCCTCGTCGGGAGCCTCCCCCGGACCGAGGGTTCGCGTCCCAGCGTTTGGCGCGACATCAAGGTCCACGACGATCACGCGTTCGTGGTCTCCGACGGGGCCGGGGCGCACGGGATGCAGGTCTTCGATCTCACCCGGCTGCGGAGCCAATCCGGAGAACCGGTGGTCTTTGGAGAGGACGCCCACTATGACCGGATTCACAGCGCCCACAACCTCGTGGCGGACACGGCTTCCGGGTTCCTCTACGTGGCCGGGGCCAACGGTGGAGGTGAGACCTGTGGTGGGGGACTCCACATGGTGGACGCCCGGAATCCGAAGAACCCCGTCTTCGCGGGCTGCTACTCCGACCCGACCGGGCCCAGTTCCCGAGGCTACAGCCATGACGCGCAGTGCGTCGTCTACCGCGGGCCGGATGCGCGATACACGGGGCGCCAGATCTGCATCGGGTCCAACGAGGACGAGATCAACATCGCCGATGTGACCGACAAGGATCAGCCGGTCCCCGTGGGGCGGGCCAGCTACCCCAACGTGGCCTACGCCCACCAGGGGTGGTTCGACGAGTCCCAGCGGTACTTCTACATGGGGGACGAGGGCGACGAGGTGTCGGGGCTGGTGGACGGAACCCGAACCCTGGTCTGGGACCTTTCAGAATTGGACGATCCCATACTCGTTCGTGAGTACATCGGCCCGGTACAGGCGACGGACCACAACCTGTTCGTCAGGGGCGATCGGATCTACCAGTCCAACTACGGGAGCGGTCTTCGAGTGCTGGACATCAGCGATCCGGAAAACCCCCACGAGATCGCCTTTTTCGACAGTGCGCCCCGGGGTAACAACGAAGCCGGCATGTCGTCCACGTCGAGCGGGGCCTGGAGCAACTACCCGTTCTTCGAGAGCGGCCTGGTGGTCTTTACCAGCGTCCGCGAGGGGCTCTTCGTCGTCCGCGTCAAACCGAGGGACCTCATTCCTTGAAGTGCCGGTGTCGATTTCGGAACGTGGCATCCGTCGTTTAGAGCGGGTGGCATGGGCGTTCGGAACCGATCCGGGCGACCTCCTTCAAAACCAAGGGGTTTCCACGTGCGCTACGCATTGCTGTTGACGGGACTCGAAAGCGAAGGAGACACCCCGTCGCGGCTCACTGAAGAAATGCAGGGGCTGTGGCGCGCGTTCTTTTCCAATCCGAACCTTCAGCAGCACGTGGTGGCGTCTGTGCCCCTTCTGCCGACGGACGCCGCCCGGACCGTACGCGTGCGAGACGGCCGCCGCCTCGTCACTGACGGCCCATTCGCGGAGACGAAGGAGCAGCTCGGCGGTGTGATCCTGATCGAGGTGGAGGACCGGGACACCGCTGTCGCCATCGCAAAAGAGGTCCCCTGTCTGGGAGGGGCGTCCGTGGAGATAAGGCCCCTGCTGGACACCGGTGGCTGAGGACGAACGAGGGCGGCACTACCAGGTGGCGATGACCTCCTCGGCGATTCGGTCGGCCGCCTCGGCCACGGGGATGCCGTCCGTGTCGGAGCGGTCGAACACCCGCAAGCACGTGTCGTAGATCGCCGAGACCTTGGCCATGGCCGCTTCTTCATCGAACGCTGCACCGGTCCGGGTAGCGTGGATGGCCCCTCCTGCGTTGGCGATGTAGTCGGGAATGAACAGGATGTTTCGTTGGTGCAGGACGGCCCCGTGACGTGGCTCGGCGAGCTGATTGTTCGCGCCCCCACAGACGACGCCGCATTCCAGTCGGGGTATGGTCTCATCGTCGAGGACAGCGCCGAGAGCACAGGGAGCCACGATGTCCACGTCCTGGAAGAGGATGTCATCCGGAGCGACCACCTCGGCGCCGTAACGGTCCGCCGCACTCCTGACGGCCTCCTCGTTCACGTCGGCCACGATGAGTCGAGCGCCTTCCTTGGCCAGGTGTTTCAGCAGCGCCTGACCGACGTTGCCCGTGCCCTGTACGGCGACCGTCAGGTTCTCCAGTTCGTCCGACCCGAAGGCCCGCGCCGCCGCGGCCTTCATCGCCCGGTAGACACCGAATCCGGTGGCCGGAGAAGTGTCGCCGGTCTCGTCCGGTAGCCCTCTGACGTCGGGCGTCCCCCGGCGGACCGCGATCATGTCCTCCGACGACGTTCCGACGTCGGGTCCACAGATGTACCGCGTGCCGATCCGCTCCACCGCCCGGCCGAAGGCCTCCATCAAGGCATCCGTCTTGTCCTTGGCCGGGTCGCCGATGATGACGGACTTACCGCCTCCGATTGGAATGCCGGCCATGGCGAACTTATAGCTCATGGCGCGGCTCAGTCTCAGGGCATCCGTCAACGCATCCTCTTCTCGTGCGTATGGCCACATCCGGATCCCTCCGCCGGACCCCTCCGGCCCCACTTTGTGGATCGCGACGATTGCCCGGAGGCCGGTCGCCGCGTCGTGGAAGAAGGAGATGTGCTCGTGGGCGCTGAACTCCGGAGAGGAAAAGAGGGTCACGGCGTGCTCTCGACGACATCGCGTTGTGGAACGGACTCCCAGGCCCGTCCTGGACCTGGAGACGGCATGCCCAAGACGGGCTGACGACCAATCTAATGGTTGGTTCTTGACCTTCCCGTGGCGTGAGGGTTTAGGATGGCCTATGGATCGCGACGAACGATATACGGTCAGCCGGGTGGCTCAGCTTGCTCACGTGACGGTGCGAGCCCTGCACCACTACGATGAGATCGGGCTGCTCGTCCCTTCGGACC
>JAHEKK010000575.1 GCA_024638395.1 Gemmatimonadota bacterium
GACCTGGACCTCGACCTTGATGGGGTCGAGGTCCACCACCGTGAGGAGCTCGTCGCCCTCCCGTACGAACTGTCCGCGCACGACCATCAGGTCCGCCACGCGCCCGCCAAACGGGGCAGTCACGAAGCTCTCGGCCAACTCGAACTGGGCCCTCCGGAGTTCCACGGTCGCCTGGTCCAAGCCACTCACCGCCCGGGCCAGCCGGTCTCGCTGGGCTTTGGCCTCCGACTCCTCCTGCTCCTCGTTGAAGAGCACCCGGGTCTGATAGTCCACCTCGGCGCTTCGTACGGCGGCCTCCGCCGCACTGACGGCAAGGGCGTATTCCGTCGTGTCCACCTGGACAAGAAGCCGGCCCTCACCCACCGCTTGGTTCTCCCGGACCGGAACGGCCGCAATCACCCCTGTAACCCGCGCGGTCAGTGCAGCGCGACGAATAGCCTCCGCCTGGCCCGCTGCCGTCACGGACACCCGAAGCGTGTCCTGAACCGCGGCCTCGCCGGATACCGGCTGGGGAATCTCGGTGTTGAACTGTTCCTGAGCCGAGAGGACCTCGGCTCCCTCTCCCGCCACTACGCCTCCCTGGCCATCCTCCGGCGCGTCCGCCTCAGGGCGAAGGCGCAGGTAGGTGGCGCCGGCCACGATGCCGACGAGAATGAGAACGGAGAGAAAGCCGAGGGCGTTTTTCGAGAGCGCCATGGAACGTGTCAGCCCCTTCGGTCGTCCGAGAGAAGGCGCTACCTCTGCAGCGCCACACCTGCCTGTTCACCCCACGGCGGGGTCGGAACGCATTTGTGATGCGTCCTGCCGCCGACAGGGTTGCAGATACTACACCCGTAGTTGAAGCCAAACCGCCCGGGGCACCTGCCCGTTGGGCGGTTCGGCGGCCACCCCTTCGGGCGGCAAGCTCCCCAGGGTGCCGAGACGCCCTTCGGCTGTCCATGTCTCTGTGGGACGCGCATTCACGAAATGCCGGCGGACTAGCCGGCCGCGGTCTCCGCGGGCTCATGCGCCTTGACGCTCGACCCGTAGGTCCGGGCCACGTACTCGTCGAGGATCGTCTTGAACTCATCCACGATATGATCGCCCTTGAGGGTCTTCAGGTGCTGCCCATCCACGTACACTGGCGCCTTGGGCTCTTCGAAAGTGCCCGGCAGTGAGATCCCCAGATTGGCATGCTTGGATTCCCCCGGCCCGTTCACTACGCACCCCATGACAGCCACCTTCATCTCCTCCACCCCGGGGAACGCCTCTCTCCAGAACGGCATCTGCTCCCTGATATAGCCCTGGATGTCCTCGGTCATTTCCTGGAAGAAGGTGCTCGTCGTCCGCCCGCATCCGGGGCAGGAGGTCACTTGGGGCTCGAAGCTCCGGAGTTCCAGGGACTGGAGGATCTGCTGTGCCACGCGGACCTCCTCCGCGCGATCGCCGCCCGGGCGGGGCGTCAGCGAGACGCGGATGGTATCCCCGATCCCCTTGAGAAGAAGGGGGGACAACCCGGCCACCGTGGCCACGATCCCCTTTGTCCCCATCCCCGCCTCCGTAAGGCCCAGGTGGAGCGGGTAGCGCGTCAACGGCGCCAGTTGCTCGTAGACCGCCACGAGCTCACGAACCCCCGACACCTTGGCGCTGAGCACGATGCGGTTCTCGGCGAGGCCCGTTTCCTGAGCCAGCTCGGCGGAGCGGACCGCACTTTCCACCATGGCGTCGCGCACCACGGCTCCGGACTCCTTCGGAGTGGAGGATCGGGCGTTGGCGTCCATCAGTTCGGTGAGAAGCCGCTGATCCAGCGAGCCCCAGTTGACGCCGATGCGCACGGCCTTGCCGTTTTCCATGGCGATCCGGACGATGGCCTGGAAGTTCTCGTCACGACGCGACGTTCCCACGTTCCCGGGATTGATCCGGTACTTGGCGAGCCGGCCGGCCGCCGCGGGATACTCGGCCAGAAGGATGTGGCCGTTGTAGTGGAAGTCGCCGACGACCGGGACGGAGCAACCCGAGTCGTCCAGCCGCTCCATCACCTCGGGCACCGCGGCCGCCGCTTCTCGGGTATTCACCGTGATGCGGACCAGCTCGCTTCCTGCATCGGCGAGGGCCTTGATCTGCGCCGCCGTCGCGGCGGGGTCCGCAGTATCGGTATTGGTCATGGACTGGACCACGACCGGTTCCCCGCCGCCGACCTTCACTCCACCGATGTCGACCTGCACCGTCTCTCGCTCTATCACCACGCCGCCGGACCTTCCCATGGGTTTGGTCTCCCTTCGGAGCCGTCCCAGAAAGTACCGAACATGGTGCAGCCCCTCCACCGATCCGGGCCGGAACCGCTCGGGGTGCCGACAGCGTTATCCATTCGCATGCGACCCGGAGGGCTCGCTCAGCTCCCGGACCCCACGCCTCGACCCAAAGGACTACACGTGAGCGATATCAAGATCACCTTCACGGAGAACGGGCCCATTCGCGTCGACGGATTGACCGAAGCCGTCGGCCATGACGGTACGCCCATCCCACTTCGGGAAGGCAAGCCCAGCTTCCTGTGTCGCTGCGGCCAGTCGTCCAACAAGCCCTTCTGCGACGGATCCCACAGGACGGCCGGGTTCGACGGGGCGCTGGCCTCGGCCGAGTAGGTCCAGGAGGGCGGCCTACCGCCGCCGGCAGCGCGAGCGCCGGCGACTGGGGGCCTCAGTTGACGAGCTGGCGGACTTCGTCGGAGAAGGCCCGGAACTGGCCCAGCGTGTCGGAATCCCACGCGTTCAGAAAAGCCGCAAACCGGGCCTTTTCGTACCCCCCGGGCATCCACGCTTCGATGGCCAGGTCCCCGTCCGAATCCACGTAGAACCGAGCGACCGCGGCTCCGGTATTCAGCAGGTTGGCCGTAGGGAGCGCCGCGTCCCGGTTCTGCTCCACCGCGACGAAGCTCTGCATCAACACGCCCCCCTGATAGGCTTGGATCAGCACGTCCAGCTTTGCACCGTGGACCGCTGTGAGGTTGCTGTCGCTGGCGGTAACCTCGTAGCCCAGAAACTCCAGGTGGGTCTGGATCTCGTCGGCC
>JAHEKK010000044.1:0-4357 GCA_024638395.1 Gemmatimonadota bacterium
AGATGGATGGCCTATTGGCGCGTTGGGCGCCTGATGCACCGTCCGTTCTCGGAGGCGACTTCAACACCTGGGTGCGTGGGGTGGACGAGGCTGCCTTCAGGAAGGCGCGGAAAGCCTTTCCTCACCCCCACCGCCTCGACAGCCGTCCGACCCATCACTTCGAGCTCGGGGGGATGCTGCGGCGATCCGACCACCTCCTGTTCCGCCTCAACAAGGGCTGGATGGCGGAGGTGGTGCGCCTGGACGAGCGCTTTGGGTCCGACCACTACCCCTTGCTGGGGTGGCTCACTCGAGACCGGCCCCCGACGCGGTAGCCCTCAACGGGTCGCCCAATAGCCGCCCCTGGCATGGTCGAACACGATCTCCCGGCCAAGGGGCCTGTCGTCCACCTCGCCGTCCATGAAGACCGTGCGGCCCCCTACCCAGGTCCGCACCGGCCATCCCGTGAGCGTGGTGCCGTGCCATGGGGTCCAGCCGGACCGGGTCCACTGATCTTCGTCCCTCACCTCCCTGGTGGCTTCGAGGTCCACCAGCACCAGGTCGGCGTCGTACCCGACCTCGATCCGGCCTTTGCCCACCATGTCCCAGACCCGGGCGGGTCCGTCACACATCCAGCCCACGACCTGATCGAGCCGACACCGGCCCTTGGAGACCTGGTCCAACATGAGGGGAAGGGAATTCTCCACCGCTGGAAGTCCTGACGGGGAATCGGGATAACCGACGTTCTTCTCATCCAGTGTGTGAGGTGCGTGATCAGTGGCGACGATCTGAATCCGGTTGTCCAGCAGCGCCTGCCACAGGGCCTGCCGGTCGGCCGACGTCTTGATCGACGGGTTCATCTGCACGCGGGTTCCGAGGCGCTCGTAATCGGAGACGTCGAAGAAGAGGTGGTGTGGGCAGACTTCCGCCGTGAGGAGGCCCTTGTGGTCCTCCAGGAGGGGCACCTCCGCGGCGGTGGACACGTGGAGCACGTGGAAGCGATGACGGTGACGAAGGGCCAGGTCCACGGCTCGCCGGGTGGCGATAACGGCCGCCGCCTCGTCCCGGATGCGAGAATGGTCCTCAACGGTGGTCCCACCGCCCAGGCGCTCCCTGTTGGCCCGCACCGTCGCTTCGTCCTCGCAGTGGGCGGTGATGGGCAGGGACGTTTCGGCGAAAACCGCCTCGAGAACGTCTTGATCGTCCACCAGCATGTTTCCGGTGCTGGATCCGATGAAGATCTTGATGCCGCAGGTCCGGTCCGCGGCCTTGAGCTCGGCCAGGTTGTCCACTGTGGCACCGATGTAGAAACCGTAGTTGACGATGCTCTTGCTGCCCGCCAGCTCGAGCTTTGCATGAAGTGCCTCGACGGTCACCGTCTGGGGGCTCGTGTTGGGCATCTCCAGAAAGGACGTCACGCCGCCGGCGGCGCACGCCATGCTCCCCGTTCTCAGGTCTTCCTTCTGGGGGAACCCAGGGTCCCTGAAGTGGACCTGGTCGTCCACGACACCGGGGATCAGCGTTCGGCCGGAGGCGTCCACCACCTCGTCGTGGCGTACGGAACTGGGGACGTCGAGGGCGACGATGCGCTCTCCTTCGATGAGAACCGAGGTGGCCACGGTCTCGCTGGGCAGGACCACCTCGGCGTGCCGGATCAGGGTTCGATGAGCCATGGCAACACCATGGCACCGCCGGCGAAGATGGGGAAGTAGGCCGGGGACCCGGGGAGGCCCCACCCACGTCGGCCGGGGCCTCCGTCCATAAAGTGGAATCCGTCTCAGACCGATCCTTCTTGACGAGTCTACGAGGACGTGCCGTCAGGGGTTTGAACCCGATTTCGCTTGGAGCTGCATTGCGATTCGCCTACATGGACGAACAGGGCCGCCAGGTGCACGTGGCCAGTGTCGACGACCTTGGGCAACATGTCCGCCAGGGTGACGTGAACGACGACACGGAGCTCTACGACGCGCTGGAAGACCGGTGGGCTCCGGCCCACCAGCACCCCCTCTACGTATCGACCCGGGATCGCCTTGCGCCTGACTCGGGCCCTCAGGAAACTCCCCGGGGAGGTCCACCGGGGGCTCCGGTCAGCACGAAACCTCCGGCGCCTCAGCGCCCTCCCACACCCCCTCCCGGGCGGGGCGGACAGGGCGGTGGCGGCGCCACGGCCCAGGATCAGGCAGCGTTGGACCGCGATTGGAGCTCGGCGCTGAAGGACGAATTCCTCGGCGCCGTTCCGGGACCGACTCCTGCCGGCCTGAGCCCCGCCAAGCCCGGCTCCCCGCTCCCCGAGGAACCGCAGTCCGGTGGAATGGACTTTGACGATCTGGACGCCCTCGAGCCCACCTCGTTCACACGCGCCGCCCTGAGCAGCCAGGAGGCGTCGGAGTCGCGAGGGGCGCCCAAAAAGAGAGACATGGAGACCATCGACGGGGCGTCGAACGTCTTCACGAGCCTCGACGACCCGACCCTCAAGCCTTTGCCGGCGGAGCCGTCCTCCTTCGACGACCTTCAGAGGCCGACGGCCCAGGGCATGCAGTTCGAGGAGTTCATGCCCAGTCCCCAATCGGCGCCGAGCGCGGCCCCGGCCCCGGCCCCGGCTGGAGAGGCTGCGTCGCCGAGTCTGGAAGATGCCGACGAGGATTTCTTCCTCATCGAGGACCCTTCCTTGTCGGGAGATGCCCCACCACCGTCGACGAGTCGGAAGGGGGCTTCCGCGCGTAGGGCCAGCAGGAAGATGCTCAAGGCGGTCGTGGGCCTGGCCGTCTTCGCCCTCCTCATGTCGGTGGCGGTGCCCCGGCTCGTGCGACTCGGTGCGGCCCTGATGGCGACGAGAGCGTCGGAAGAAGTGCCGGTCAGGCCTGGGGATGGTCTGTCCGACCAGTTGAAGACCGAGGCCTTCTTCCTGGCCGCCCGGGCACAAGAGGACGCTTTCACATCACTCGATTCCATTCGCCGCAACCTGGGCGTCGACGCCGCGCCGCCCAGCGCCTGGATGGAGGGGATCTACTTCGCCCACGCCAGTCGGTATCCGGCGGCCCAGAGCTACTGGGAGCGCTACGGATCCTACATGCGCTACGGCCAGCGCGAGCTCCCCGTCCTGTTTGAAGCCGCTCTTCGGCGCCAGGTAGCCAGGTCGGCCATCGTGCCCAGCGCCCAGGAGGAAGTGATCGCCCTGGTGTTGAGCGACTTCGAGGGTCGCCTCCCGGCGATGACGTCGGCTTTCGCCGACCTGATCGGTCTCGCCGACGCCGCACTCGAACTCCACAGCTTCCTGGTGCTCAAGGAGGACGAGATCGAATACACGCCGTTTACCCGAAGCGGCGTATCGCGGGATCCCATCGTGGAGGCCGTTCCAGCCACCGAGCAGACCCGCGTGGACTTCTGGAAGCGCCTGGAAGGCGTTACGGACCGGTTGGAAGCTCTCGGGACCCTGGAACGGGTCACGACGTCCCGGCTCCAGGAGTCGCTTCTGGACCGGCTGCGGGAGGTCGGGTACTGACCGACCCGCGGGTCCCCGTGCACCGTTTGTCTCCAGGAGGAGTTCAGCGGGACGGCGGCAGGTAGCTCTTCGCCTTGTCCAGGAAGCGCGGGGGGGTGAGGTCCTCGTCGATGATCCGAGCCAGCGCCTCTTCCCGCCGCCACACGAACTCCAGGGCCGATGCCTCGAGGGCGAGGAGGCGTGCCTCGACCGCCTCGTTGACGGCGATCTCCAATGCGATGGAACGCTCCCGCCCCAGCCTCCACAGCGTCATCCGCTGCTCGGCCACCAGGCTCCGGTAGTCCGCAGCCGATCCGGCGTCCTCAATTTCCCGTGCGGCGTCTCTGACCATGTCCTCCGAGGCCCCGGTGATGTGCTGATAGGCCAGGATTCTCCGGAGGACGCTCTCCGCCTCGTCGGCCTCCAACTGGAAGACCTTCTCGGGAGTCCAGGGGTCGCACCGGGGGCAGGGCACGCCGAGCCGGACCCGGTCGTCGTCGCTGGGGAGGAGGAATGTCCACCAGGACACGTCGTACCGTAGGGCACGCAGGGTGCTGCCGCAGAAGGGACAGTCCTTACGCCCGTACCACGCCGCCCATCCGAAGTGGCGATACCTGAGGATGTCGGCCAGGGGTGAGTCTCCCCACCCGATTCCCAGGGAGAGATCCGCCAGCCCCAGTCCGTCGGTGAGGAGGGCCACCGCACCGAAGGCGTATCCGGCGATGCGCTTTCCGGGACGCTCGTAGTTGGTTCGGCGGCTTTGAAGCTCTTTCCCGTAGCGCCACCAGGCGGCTTCGGCCAATCTGGCCCGACCGATTCGGACGAGCTCGCCCCCTGGGACCTCCAGGAGCCCGACGTTCTCGGTTGCGGAAAGGAGCTTGCCCCGGTCTCGGGCCT
>JAHEKK010000044.1:4367-5531 GCA_024638395.1 Gemmatimonadota bacterium
AGATGCGGGCTTCCGTGGGGTCGAAGGCCACGCGTCGGCCGTGGAATCGATCCTCCAGGATACGGCCTTGGGGGAAGGGCTTGCTACAAAAGAGACACCGACTGAACAAACCTCGCTCCCTTTCCCATGCTGCCCGCCTCGGCCGGTCCGTGGCCGGAACCCTCTTGGAGGGGTGCTCCCGTCCCCTACGTAAAGTAGGGGTTGTCCCCGCTCGTGTGGTCGGTCACGTCATGTACGGCCGTGACCTCCGGAACGGCCTGTGCCACCATCCGCTCCACGCCCTGCCTGAGGGTCATCCGGGACATGGCGCACCCCTGACATCCTCCGGCCATCTCGATGTAGATCTCCGTCCCCTGGACGTCCACCAGATTGATGGCCCCCCCGTGGGAAGCCACGGCCGGATTGATCTCCGTGTCCAGGACGTGCCGAACCCGGTCGGCCAGCTCCCCGGTGGGGGCAGACGCGTCCAGGGCCGTCTTCACGGCCTCGGGATCGGGCGTGATCTGGAATCCGCTCTCCTGAAGCGTCTCGACGAAGTCGACCTTTGCCCCGTTCAGCTGAGGCGCACTGTCTCCGTCGACCAGGACGGTGAAGGGACCGGCGCTCAGCTCGAGATCCCCGTCTCCACGCGCCGCGGCGTCGATCAGGGTGAGCTCGTAGTTGGGAGACAGAGGGCTACCGTCCACGGCGATTCGGAGGGCCTGAGGCGCATCGTCCTCCTGATCCATGAACGACATCACCATGTCGCGGGCTTTATCGGTAAATGTCAGTTTCATTTTCTGCTATCCGTTTTCCGTCCGGAAGGGGGACGGTTGTGTCTGCACCATACCCGAATATGCTGGCGTGTTCCCTTCGGTGTCCACGGTGACGTCATGGCCGGGGGTCCTGTCGGAGGAGCGTCGGTACGAGTCTCGAGGGTCTCGCGCAGGGGGCGGAGGCGTGCTCAGCGAAGGAACCAGGACCAGTCGTAGTCGTCGTGACGGCCGGGGGGACCGGCGAACGATCAGCCGCGTAGCCCCGGACCGCCGGCCGCTGTGCCCTGCGGGTCCGGCCTGGGTGGCCCGACGCGCGGCAGTCTCCTCGCCCCGGCGTCGGGGGTCGGAAGGCCGGTGCTCTAGCCGGTTTTCCGTACCTGTTGCCCGGCCCCTCCCAACGAGGCCCGCC
>JAHEKK010000044.1:5541-12165 GCA_024638395.1 Gemmatimonadota bacterium
GATTCCCAGGTGTCGATGGGCCCGGTTGCAGTCGCCGTCACGGGGGCCAACCGCGGGATCGGCCTGTACACGGCCCGCTGGTTGGCGGACCGGGGGGCCTCCGTGGTCTTGCTTTGCCGCGACGCAGCGTCCGGCGAGGAGGCCCGGGCGTCGCTGCACCGGACCGACCGGCACCGTGTCGTCGCCTGCGATCTGTCCGAGCCGGACTCGGTGAGGGCCGCTGCCGAAGACGTGGGGCAGGGGGCCCCGCTCTCGGGACTGGTGAACAACGCTGCCGTCCTCCCGGAGCAGCGGGTGATCGGTCCCCTGGGCATCGAGCTTCAAATGGCCGTGAACCATCTGGGACACTTCCAATTGACGCGGTTGTTGCTCCCACGGCTCCGCGAGTCGGCCGCAGCGCGGGTAGTGACCGTGACCTCCCGCTCCCACCGGGGCCCGGCCGTGGACCTCGGCGATCCTGGATTCGAGGCCCGTCGCTACAGGCGCCTGGTCGCCTACCAGCAGAGCAAGATGGCCAATGTGGCCTTCAGCCTCGCTCTGGCCCGCCGCCTCGAGGGGTCCACGGTAGCGTCCGTGGCCGTCCACCCCGGGGTCTACGGCACCCACCTCCTGGGCGGGTGGACAGGTCTGGGCCCACTGGTGCGCCTCGCGGTGCCGGGCCCGAAGCGCGGCGGCCGATGGGTTGGGCGCCTCACCGTCGAGAGGGGGAGGACCTCGGAGACGCTGAACGGCGCCTATTTCGAGAAGGGGGACCCCCGGAAGCCGGCGCCCGCGGCCCTTGATATCGACCACCAGGAACGGCTTTGGCAATGGAGTGAAAGGGTCCTGGATCTCAGCCCCTGGCCCCCTCCGGCCGGCGGAGAGAGTGGCGAAGGCCCCACCCGTGAATAACTTTGCGGGCCCCGGTGGAGCCTGGGCGTCCCCAACGCCTTCCGGTTTCCGGCCCCGACAGCAACCCACAACCTCAGGTGCCACCCTTGTCAGACCGCATGGAGAAGATCGTCTCGCTCTGTAAGAGGCGGGGCTTCGTTTTTCAATCCTCCGAGATCTACGGCGGAACAGGGTCGGTCTGGGACTACGGCCCCTTGGGCGTGGAACTGAGAAGGAACGTGGCCGACGCCTGGTGGTCCTCCATGGTCCACGCAAGAGACGACGTGGAGGGCCTCGATGCCGGTATCCTGATGCACCCCCGGGTCTGGGAGGCGTCCGGTCACGTATCGGGGTTCACCGATCCCCTGGTGGAGTGCAAGACCTGCAAACGCCGATGGAGAGAGGATCATCTCGGCGACGCGTCCTGCCCCCGAAAGCCGTCCCTTGGGGCAGGTCAGCACGACGAGTGCGAGCTGGGCGAGCCCCGGCTGTTCAATCTCATGTTCAAGACCTTCATGGGGCCCGTCGAGGACGACGCGTCGGTCGTCTACCTCCGCCCTGAAACGGCTCAGGGAAGCTACGTCAACTTCCTGAACGTCCAGGGTACGGCCAGGCAGCGGGTGCCCTTCGGAATCGCACAGCTGGGAAAGGCGTTCCGTAACGAGATCACGCCGGGAAACTTCATCTTCCGGACCCGTGAGTTCGAGCAGGCGGAGATGCAGTTCTTCGTGGAACCCGGTAGCGACGAGGAGTGGTTCGACTACTGGAGGGCGCAGCGCATGGCGTGGCATGAATCCATGGGCATTTCCTCGCAACGTCTTCGCTTTTCAGCACATGGACCCAACGAGCTCGCGCATTACGCGAAGCGAGCGGAAGACATCGAGTACGAGTTTCCCTTTGGCTGGCAGGAGTTCGAGGGGATCCACAACCGCACCGATTTCGACCTGAGCCGCCACCAGGAGTTCTCGGGAAAACGGATGGAGTACATCGACCCGGTGTCCAATGAGCGGTTCGTGCCCTACGTCATCGAGACGGCCATGGGCGTGGGTCGGGCCGTATTGGTGGTTCTCATCGACAGCTACCGGGAAGAGGAAGTGGAGGGAGAGACGAGGGTGGTCCTGGGCATTCACCCCACCCTGGCGCCCATCAAGGCCGCCGTGTTCCCCCTGGTGAAGAAGGACGGCCTGCCGGAGATCGCCGCCAGCATCCACGAGTCGCTGCGGAAGGCCCGGATTCCTTCCTTCTACGATCACGCGGGCTCCATCGGCCGCCGGTACCGCCGTCAGGACGAAACGGGCACACCATGGTGCATCACCGTGGACGGTGAGGGGCTCGAGGACCGGAGCGTGACCATCCGGGACCGTGACACCCTGGAGCAGGTTCGCGTCGGAGTTGACCACGTTGTCGAATGGCTGAGGAGTCGCATGTGAGCACACGGTCCGAAGTCTTCAGCTCCCGGTGGGGCATGCTCCTGGCCATGCTGGGCATGGCCATCGGCACTGGAAACATCTGGCGCTTCCCCCGGATCGCGGCCAGCAACGGAGGGGGGACCTTCCTGGTGGCTTGGGCCGTGTTCCTCATGCTCTGGTCGGTGCCCTTGCTTCTGCTGGAGTTCGGCATGGGGAAGGGGATGCGCCGAGGCGCCATCGGGGCCTTCATCGACACGATTGGCCCCCGCTTCGCCTGGATGGGGGCCTGGGTCGCCTTCGTGGCCACGGCCATCATGTTCTACTACAGCGTGGTGATGGGGTGGACCCTTCGCTTCTTTCTGGCGTCCCTCACGGGGGAGATCCCCGACGCCGTACCCGGGGCGCTCTGGGAAGCCTTCAGCTCGACGCCTCAGGCCCTGTTGTTCCACGCTCTGGCGGTGGGGATGGGGGTGTTCGTCGTTTCGAAGGGAGTCCGCGGCATCGAAACGGCGGCCAAGATCCTGATCCCCTCCCTGATCATTCTCGTCGTGGTGCTGGCCGTGAAGGCGCTGACCATGCCCGGCGCGTCCCGGGGCCTGGCCTTCCTGTTCACCCCCGACTTCAGCCAACTCGGGGACGTGCGCATATGGCTGGAAGCCCTGACGCAGAACGCCTGGGACACGGGCGCCGGTTGGGGCCTCGTGCTGTCCTACGCCGTGTACATGCGTGCGCGAGAGGACACGGCCCTGAACGCGTTCGTCATCGGCTTCGGGAACAACTCCATGTCGCTTCTGGCCGGGATCATGGTTCTCTGCACGATCTTCTCGGTGATGCCTGACGCGGCCGGCGAGATCGTGGGAGCCGGCAACGAAGGCCTCACCTTCATCTGGGTACCCCAGCTCTTCGCCCAGATTCCCGGCGGCCAGGTCTTCATGGCGTTGTTTTTCCTCGCTCTGGTTTTCGCCGCCTGGTCCAGCTTGGTGGCGATGATCGAGCTGGCCTCCAGGATCCTCATCGACCTCGGGCTCACGAGGGGGCGTGCGATCACCTTGGTCGGCGCCGCCGGCTTCCTGTTCGGCGTCCCGTCCGCGTTGCGAATCGAGGTCTTCCAGAACCAGGACTGGGTCTGGGGCGTCGGGCTCATGCTCTCGGGCTTCTTCTTCGCCTTCGCCGTCGTGAAGTACGGCGTGACTCGTTGGCGGGAGACGTACCTGAACACGCCGGACTCCGACGTGCGTATCGGAGCCTGGTGGGACTGGGCCATCCGCCTGGTCCTGGTCGAGGCCGTCGTCCTCATGGTGTGGTGGCTCTATCAGGCCCGGAGCGACGACTTCGCGGCGACCTGGACGCTCTTCTCACCGTACAACGTGGGGACCGTCGTGATCCAGTTCGCCCTGGTCCTCGCCATCCTCCTGGCCATCAATGGCTGGTTGGCACGGAAGGTGGGGCGCACCGAGAGATCCACGTAGTGGCTTCGATGGATCCAGGCCACCGGACTTCTGCTGAGGTTCCCTGACGGTGGCCATCCACGAGGCGTATGCCAGAATCACGCCCTACGAGTTGCTCCAGCCGGACGACACCTGGGCGGAGCGACATTTCCCCGGTGTCGGCGACGAAGCCCGTCAGCGGGGGACGGATCTCTGGAACCCGGCAGCCTTTGCCTTGGTGGGCGCCGTGGCGGGTGCCCTGAGCGAGATCCGGCCGGATGACGTGGAGGGCGGCCACGATCACGGGCTTCTGGTGTACTTCGCCTACCATATCTGGAGCACGTCGGGCGACCTCGTTCTGACTACGGCCGAAACGGTGCGCCAGGCGATCCGGGGCCCATCGGTCCCGGCGGGAGAGAGTACGGCCGAACCCCTCCAGGCCCACGGTGTGCCGACCCCCGACGCGGACGGGGCGACAGGCGCTCCGCAGCCAGAGACCTGGTCTGTCCTGTCCGGGCGGGCGGGGTATGTCCAGCTCCCTCAGCATCTGGTTTGGCTGGAGGGAGAAGAGGGGGAGGCTCCAGAATCCGTCGACGGGTTCCTGTGGGCCGGGACGCCCCGCGAGGTCCTCCACCTGGCTTTCGCCGCAGGGATCCGCGGAGACCGGCCGGGGTTTCTCGTCGTACCCGTTCCCCCTCAACCGTTCTCGGAGATGAGCGCATGGCTGGGGGGACCGGCACGTCAGGATGGAGAGGCCTTCGCGACCGGGTTGCCCGGGGCCGAACTGGACGGGCTTCTGGGCCTGAGAACGCCAGCGGAGGCGCTGCGACTGGCCGCCTCGCTCCTCGCGTTGCGGGATCGCGCAACGGGAGTCCCGCCGCTGCGCCCCGAGGGTGACGGGACCCCGGGACCGGCTTCCGGGGGCGCAGATGCCGCGGGAGAGGGGGGCCCGGGTCCGGACCACGGGTCAGGGCCCAGGAGAACCCGGCTCCCGCATCACATTCTGTAGCCGCCTACCATCCACTGGCCCCCAGAAGGGGACGCACCGGAAATCAGGAGGAGAAGACGCTGTGGCGCGAGAGTCGAAGAGAGCCCTGAAGGAGAGGGCGGCGGAGGTCTACCGACTTCTGGAAGCCGAGTATCCCGATGCTCATTGTGCCCTGGACCATGGAAATCCCTTCGAGCTCGCCGTCGCAACGATCCTCTCCGCCCAGTGCACGGACGTAAGGGTCAACCTGGTCACTCCGGAGCTGTTTCGCCGGTTCCCCGACGCGAGGGCCCTCGCGTCTGCCGAGACGGAGGAGCTCGAAGAGGTCGTGCGGTCCACGGGCTTCTTCCGGAACAAGGCCCGCAACCTCATCGGGATGGCGACGGCGCTCCTCGGCGAGCACGACGGCAGGCTTCCCAGAACCATCAAGGAGCTGGCTGCCCTCCCGGGTATCGGGAGAAAGACGGCCAATGTGATCCTCGGCAACGCGTTCGGAATCGACGAGGGCGTCGTCGTCGACACCCACGTGAAGCGGCTCTCGGGTCGCCTGCGTTTCACCCGCGAAACGGACCCGGTCAAAGTGGAGCGGGACTTGATGGGAATCTTTCCCCAGGATCGGTGGACGCTGCTGGCCCACCTTCTCATCTATCACGGGAGGCAGGTGTGCGACGCCCGCAGGCCCCGCTGCAACAAGTGCGTCCTGGCCCACCTCTGTCCCTCGAGCCTGGTGTAGTGGAGAACCGGCCATGCGTCGGGCCGGTGTCACGCCAGGTCGCCGCAGCCCTCCGGGTCAGCCCTCGTGTCTTGACGTCGCCACGCCGGCGTCGAAGCTTCCGGCCTCCCGTCGCGGGCGCCCCGTGGGAAGCGACACTGGCCCCGTTTGCGCCCCCCGTCCCTCCAAGACCCCTCTGTCATGCCTGATCGTACCGACGCCGTAGCTCTCCTCGAGGAATGGGTAGAAAGCGAAGCCCTGAGGAAGCACATGTATGCCGTCGAGGCCGCCGTGCGTCACTACGCGGTCAAGATGGGCGAGGATCCCGACGTCTGGGGCCTTGCCGGCCTACTTCACGACCTGGATTGGGAGAAGTTCCCCCAGGAGCACCCTCATCGGGCAATCCCGGTCCTGGAGGAGCGAGGGTACCCCGCCGAGGTGGTCAGGGCGGTCGTGGCCCATGCCTACCCGGACCGGGGGGACGTGGCGCCGGAAAGCGCCCTGGAACGCGTCCTCTACGCCTGTGACGAACTCAGCGGTCTCGTCTATGCCTGTTGCCTCGTACGGCCTTCCGGCATCGACGACCTGAAGCCCAGATCGGTGGTGAAGAAGCTCAAGGACCGTTCGTTTGCTGCGGGCGTCCACCGGGATCAGGTCGCCCGGGGCCTGGAGCTCATCGGACTGGAGCGGAACGAGCACATCCAGAACGTCATCGACGGACTCCGGTCCGTCGGCGAGCAGCTCCAGATCCGTGGCGTGGACCAGGCGGCGCGGAGCTGACTCAGGCCGAGTCCCCAGCCCACTCCAAGACCCGGTCCATCAGCTCGCCCCCGCGTCGGGTAAGGATGGACTCGGGGTGGAATTGAACCCCGGCCAAGGGCGCCGCTTCGTGCTCCAGGGCCATCACCAGGTCGCCGTACCGAGCCGTCACCTCCAGCTCGCCCGGTACCTCTCCGGCCACCAGCGAGTGATAACGCCCCACCGTCAGCGGGCTGGGGAGGCCGTGGAACAGACCGGTGCCTTCGTGGGTGATGGGGACCGCCTTGCCGTGGACCACTTCCCCGGCGGGGATCACCGTCCCGCCCAGAGCCTGGACCATCGCCTGGAGGCCGAGACAGACGCCGAACAACGGCACCAGGCCCACTGCCCGGGTCACCAGCGCCTCACAGCATCCGGCTTCCTCCGGCCGCCCCGGTCCGGGGGAGAGAAGGACGAGGC
>JAHEKK010000576.1 GCA_024638395.1 Gemmatimonadota bacterium
GGTGAACGGCCTCAAGGTCTACATTTCCGCCGACATGGAGGGCATCACCGGGGTGGTGACCGGCGACCAACTCGGCCCCTCGGGATTCGAGTACGGGCGTTTTCGGGAGTTCATGACGGCCGAGGTCAACGCGGCGATCGACGCGGCGATGGCGGCGGGGGCGACCCAGATCCTCGTCAGCGATTCACACGGCAACGGCCAGAACCTCCTGATCGAGACCTTCCCCGAGGACGTGGAGATCATCCGGGCCTGGCCGCGGCCCTTGGGGATGATGGAGGGGATCGACGGCACGTTCGACGCAGTGATCTTCATTGGCTATCACGCGTCCACCACGAACCCCCGGGGCGTGCGTGCCCACACGTTTTCCTCCGCCAACTATGCGGCAGTTCGTCTGAACGGAGTTCCCGTGCCCGAGGCCGGAGTAAACGCGGCCATCGCCGGTCACTTCGGCGTGCCGGTAGCCGCGATCAGCGGTGACGACGCCATCATCGAGGAAGCGACGTCCATCGTGGGCGAGGTGGAGGGGATCATCGTGAAGGAGAGCCTCGGCTTCCACTCTGCCAGGACCGTCACGCCCGCCCGGGGGCGGGCCCTGATTCGAGAGGGCGTTTCCCGGGCCTTGAGCCGGTTGGAGGCCTTCGAGCCGTTCGTATTGGAGACGCCTGTGACCCTGGACGTGACCTTCAAGAGCTACACGCCCGCCGAGATCGCGAGCTACCTGCCTTCGGTCGAGCGGACGGACGCCCATACGATCCGCTTCATCGGTGCCGACATGGTCGAGGTTTCCAGGTTTCTCCAGTTCCTGGGCGGCTATTCCGCCGGCCTCGTGCCGTGACGCACGATGAAACGGAAACCCCAGGGCGAAAGTAGGGAAGGGTGGTCCTGCAAAAGGAGGTAGACCCATGAGTTGGGTACTCAAGGAAAAGAAGAGTGGACCCCTCGCCGGAATCCCCCGGCCACCCACGCCGAAGATCCCGAAACCACCGGCCCCCGCGAACCCGGAAGACGTTCTCAGGCCGCCGAAGCCGCCGCCGCTGCCGGGGTACGAGTGGGTCTGGAAGGGGCCGAGCGCCAAACGGTGAGAGAGGATATCCGACTCGAGGGTGACGGCCACGACCCCGTCTCGGCCATCGTGCTCGAGGCGGAGTCCCCCAGGGCCTTCCTGGTCCTGGCCCACGGAGCCGGGGCCCCGATGACCCATCCGTTCATGGAGCACCTCGCCCACGACCTGTCGGACCACGGCGTGAGCACACTCCGCTTCAATTTCGCCTACATCGAAGCGGGCCGGCGAAGACCCGACCGCCCTCCCCGGCTCCTGTCGGTGGTCGGGACGGCCCTGGAGATGGGGAGGGTCAAAGCCCGGAGACTCCCCCTGTTTGCCGGGGGAAAATCCATGGGTGGGCGTATGACGTCCACGTTCCTCTCGGGCCACGGCGACCCCGGCCGGTCGGCCTACGAGGGTCTGGCCGAGTCGATCCGGGGGGTCGTGTTCTTCGGTTTCCCGCTTCATCGCCCGGGAGCCCCTTCCCGGGAGCGAGGGACACATCTGGGCGACGTCGAGCAACCCATGATCTTTCTTCAGGGAACGCGCGACACACTGGCCGATCTGGACCATCTGCGCCCGGTCATCGACAACCTCGGCGCCCGGGCAACGCTCCATGTGGTCGAGGGAGCGGATCACGGCTTCCATGTGCTCAAGCGGTCTGGGAGGACCCCGGAGGAGGTGCGCGAGGAGCTCGCCGGAACCACGTCGCGGTGGATGGCCCAGGTCGTGGGAGAGAACCGTTGACGAAGGCGCCCCCGGATCCGCGCGAGCGCTTCACACAGCGGGCGGAGCCCTACGATCGCGGCCGCCCCGGCTACCCGGAGGAACTCTACACCTGGTATCGAGAGCGATTCACGTTGAAGGCTGAGAGCGTGGTGGCCGACGTGGGCGCCGGTACCGGGCTCCACACCGAGGGGCTGGCGGACATCGCTGGTAAGGTGTGGGCGGTGGAGCCCAACGACCGGATGAGGGGCCAGGCCGAGGAGCGGTTTCGGGGTTCGGCCACGGTGCATCTCTTTTCAGGGTCCGCGGAAGACACCGGGCTCCCCGACGCCTCGGTGGATCTGGTGACGGCCGCCCAGGCCTTCCACTGGTTCGACCCCGCGGCTTTTGCCCGGGAAGTCGAGCGCGTGTTGCGGCGCCCCGGTGGATGGTGCCTGGTCTGGAACGTCCGGAATCCCGAGGGGAACGGCTTCACGGCCGGCTACGAGGAGATCCTACACCGTTTCGGGAGCGGCTACGCCGCGATCCGCGCGAGCTGGGGAGATCCCGAAGGCATTGCCCGGTTCTTCGGCGGCTCCGTAGATCGACGACTGCTGCCGAACGGGCAGGTTTTCGATTTCGACGGCGTCGAAGCGAACATGGCCTCCAGCTCGTATATGCCGCCTGTGGGCACCGAGGGTTGGGGTCTTGCACGGGCCGCCCTGGATGTCCTGTTCCGGCGGGAGAACCACGGTGGCCTGGTGGAGTTGGCCTACGAAACGCTGACCGTGACGCCGACCCGTTGATCGTCGGTGCCGCCAGGCGGCCCGGTGCACCATATTTGGCTTGGGACCGCAGCCGAAACAGAGCCTTCGAAGAGGATGTGTGGATATGTTCTGGGACTTGGTTCAGCAAAGCCAGATCGGCGTCGCCCGCGACAAGACGAAGGCCGTGGAGCGGCGAACCTTGACACTGGAAAAACGGGTCGCCCTCCTGGAGGACGAACTACGCTTCACCCAGGATCTGCTGGTCAAGCTGGTCCGGCGGCTGGAGCAGCGATTCGCGGAAGACATCGACGGTGACGGGCAAATCGGCGAGGTCACGACACCCTGAATGCCGCGTCGCGCTCAAACCCGGCCCCGCGGGGCATGCGCAGGCCCGCCCAACTCGTATCAATCCGTCCGTCATCAGAGAGAGGACGAAAGTCTTGGCAATCCGGCAATTGGCGATCCCGACCGACGAGTCCGGGTTCAAAGTCGAGTTGGCATACCTGGAGCGTTGGTCACCCTCG